>NZ_RAWN01000207.1:0-16052 GCF_003668895.1 Corallococcus sp. AB045 | reverse complement strand
GGTACGGGGTGTCCGTCCACCATTCGCCACCCAGTCGCTCCGGCCCCGCCGCTTGTGGCCTAGCGTGACGGCATGAGCCCCGCACGACTCCTCCCGCTGCTCCTCGTGTCTCTCGTCCTTCCGGCCTGCGCCGCCCGGCAGGTGCGTCCGGAGGGAGCCATCCGCAAGGTGGTGGTGGTGTCGGGCTCGCGCGTGGACGTGCTGCCCACGGGCTCGTTCCGCCAGGACATCATCGGGGAGAGCAACCCGCGCACGGTGCTGGCCCGCCAGGCGGAATCGGAGCTCCTCTCGCGCGGCTTCGAGGTCGTGGCCACGCGCCAGTCCCAGGCCCCGGTGCCGCTCACGGACGAGGTGGCGTCCTTCATCCAGCAGAACAAGGCCGAGGCCGCGGTGGTGGTCATCCTGGACTGGCTGGACGTGTCCGGCGCGACGGTGCTGAACCGGGTGGACGTGGTGCTGCGGCTGGGCATGGTGGACCCCAACGGCCAGGTCCTCTGGACGGACACGTTCCGTTCGCAGCCCATCGTGAGCGCCTACCAGTCCGCCACGGACTGGAACTCGTTCCTGCGCCGGGCCGTCATCGACGCGATGCCGGCGGTGCCGTGATGGCCGTCCTCCTTTCGCGCGGGAAGAGGGGGGCATGCGGGTCCTGGTGACGGGCGCGGCGGGCTTCATCGGCGCCCACGTCTGCGAGCGGCTCCTCTCCCGGGGCGACACGGTGGTGGGCCTGGACGCGCTGGACGCGGCCCCTGGGGACGTGGCGCTGCGGCGCTCGCGCCTCCAGCGGCTGTCCGGGGTGCGCGGCTTCACCTTCCTCTCCGGGGACATCACCGACGCGGCCCGGCTGGGCGAAGCGTTCACGGCCTCGCGTCCGGAGGGCGTGGTGCACCTGGCCGCGCGCGTGGGAGTGCGGGCCCCGGACGCGGAGGCCCCGGCGTACGCGGACACCAACGTGACGGGCTTCGTGCGCGTGCTGGAGGCCTGCCGCGAGGCGCGCGTCCAGCACCTCGTCTATGCGTCCTCCAGCTCCGTGTACGGCGCGGCCACGCCCGCTCCGTTCCGCGAGGACGCGCCCGTGGATCAACCGCTCAACCTCTACGGCGCCACCAAGCGCGCCAACGAGCTGATGGCGCACGCGTACAGCCACCTGCACCGGCTGCCCACCAGCGGCCTGCGCTTCTTCACGGTGTACGGACCATGGGGACGCCCGGACATGGCGCCGCTCTTGTTCCTGCGCGCGCTGGCGAAGGGTGAGCCCCTGCGGCTGCACGGCGACGGGCGGATGCGGCGCGACTTCACCTTCGTGGACGACGTGGCGGAGGCCGTGCTGCGCGTGCTGGACCGCCCGCCGTCGGGGAGCCCGCCGCACCGGCTGCTCAACGTGGGCCATGGCGAGCCGGTGGCGCTGGGAGACTTCGTGGGCCTGCTGGAGCGGCACTGGGGTTCGAAGGCCCGCGTGACGTCCGTGCCCTCGGCGCCCGCGGAGATGGTCTCCACGTGGGCGGACACCTCGCGGCTGGAGGCGGAGACGGGCTTCCGGCCGCGCGTGTCCGTGGACGCGGGCGTGGCCCGGCTGGTGGCGTGGTACCGCGAGTGGAGCGCGACCTCCCGCTGATGCCTGCGTGAAACGGCGGCGGGCGCCGCCCGGGGCTCATGAAGACCCCGGCCGACGCCCGCGCGTCCTACGTACCGCGGAGTGTGGCTACGGCAGCACCGCGAGGAAGTTCTCGACGAAGGCGTTGTTGTCCTCGCGCAGCTCCGTCGCCGACCGCCACGGGTCCACCAGCACGCCCAGGTAGAACAGCCCGGAGTTCTGGTTGCCGGGCAGCGAGTACGCGGAGGTGAGGAGCTGGCGCGTCGTGCACTGCCCCGCCTCCAGATCGCCCACTTCCGTCTGGCCCAGGGTCACCTGGGTGGAGGAGGACGGCATCTCGTCCATGAACGCCAGGGTGGGCTGGGTGGAGAGGTAGAGCTGCACCGCGGTGTTCCACGCCGCGGGCTGCGTGCCCTGGTTGCAGACCGTCACGAGGGTGGTGAACATCTCTCCCCCACGCACTGCGAACGGCGCGGTGACTTCCGTGACGACCAGGTCCGGCGCGTACCCCACGCCGATGCGGCCCCGCACGAAGGCGTTGTTGTCCGTGCGCAGCTCGCCGTTGGGAACCCAGGCGCGCATCAACGCCCCCACGAAGAGGGGCGCTCCCGGCTCCGCGGAGGGCGTATTGGCTTGGAGGGTTCCTTCCTGCGTGATGCACGCGTTCGCGGGCAGGGACGGAATCTCCACCGTTCCCGCCAGGGACACGCCGGAGCCCGGCACAGGGAATTCCGCGGCGAAGCTCAGGTCCGGCGGGGTGGACTCCGTGGAGAGGAAGAACTCCACCATCTGGGGGTAGGAGGGCTGCGTGCCCTGGTTGCAGACGGTGACGGGGGCCTGCGCCTGTCCATGGGGCACGAGGTTCGCCGGACCGCCCATCGCGGTGATGACCAGGTCCGGGCCGCTGCCCACGGCGACGCGCGGCCCGACGAAGGTGTTGTTGTCCTTGCGCACCTCCTGGACGTTCCAGTTCCGGTCCACCATGGCCCCCACGTAGTACGTGCTCTGCTCCGGCCCCGTGCCCCCGTAGAGGTTTCCCAGCACCGGCGTGGTGATGCAGGTGTGCGCTCCCAGGTGGGAGGAGAGGAAGACATCTCCCAGGATTTCCCCGGGAGGCGGCGGGGGCCCGTACTGCGCCGGCAGGGACAGCTCGGGATGGGTCAGCAGGTGCAGCGTCACCCTCACCGGCTGGCCGAACGACGTGGCCTGGGGGCCCTGGTTGCAGACGGTGACGGTGGCGGTGAAGGACGCCTGGATGCTGGGGGGCGTCGTCACCGCGGTGATGACCAGGTCCGGCGCGTACCCCATGCCGATGCGCCCTCGCGAGAAGACATTGTTGTCCTCGCGCAGCTCCGCCCGGTTCTGGAACGGATCCACGGCGGCGCTCAGGTACACGGGCTGCTCCGGCGAGGTCCCATAGGGCTGGTCGGCGGACACCATCCCCATGGCGCTCACGCACTGCCCGGCCTCGAGCGGCGCGACGTTCAGGAACCCCGCGACGGTCTGATTCGGGTTGGGGAACGGCGACGGCTGGCCCGGCGCAGGCAGGGTCCAGGTCTCTTCCGTGGACACGACGAGCGCCACCTCGGTGGAGCTGGAGGGATCGGTTCCCACGTTGCAGACGCGCGCGGTGGCGGCGAACGGCTCCCACGGCGCGACGGTGGGGGGGGCCTCCAGCGCGGTGACCACCAGGTCCGGCCCGTTGCCCACGCTCAGGGCGCCCGCCACGCGGGTGTTGTTGTCCCAGCGCATCTCCTGCGTCATCGCGCCCGGATTGACGACGGCCCCCAGGTACAGCGGACGGAACGGAACCGCGTTGGGCGGCGAGTCCGCGGGTCCGGAGATCTGCCGCGTGGTGCAGGCGCCCGCGTTCAGCGACGGCAGGGACGCGTCACCCACGAGCCTCTGGCCGCCCCCCATCGGCATGGACGGGAAGGGCAGGGGGTTCGGCGCCGGCAGGGTGTCCTCCGCGCTCACGTAGACCGCCACGTGCGAGGAGCTGTTCAGCTGCGCCGTGCCCACGTTGCAGACCTTCACGGTGCTGGTGAAGGTGTTCCCGGGCCGCACGCTGGCGGGCCCCTGGAGCTCGGTGATGACGAGGTCCGGCCCGTAGCCCAGGCCCATGATGCCCGCGGCGAAGCCGTTGTTGTCCACGCGCGGCTCGAACCCCTGCATGTCCACGACCGCGCTCAGGTTCAGGGGCCGCTCGAACGGCGAGGGCATCGCGTCCACCGGACGCTCGGCGTGGAACGTGGAGCGCTGGGTCGTGCACTGCCCGGGCTCCAGCGTCCCGTAGGGCTGGGCGCGGCCCAGGAAGGCGTAGGCCCGCGTGGGCTCCGCGAACACGGGCGGGGCCGGATACGGCCGCGACACGGGCGGCGTCGTCTCCGTGGAGAGGAACAGCGACACCCCGTAGGAGGACGCGGGGGCGTTGCCCTGGTTGCAGACCGTGTAGGTCGCGGTGAAGGACCGGCCTTCATCGACGTTCGCGGGGGCCTTCACGTCGGTGACGACGAGGTCCGCTTCCGGCCCCGTGCCCACCAGCCCCTGGGTGAACGTGTTGTTGTCCTCCTTCAGCTCCTGGACGTTGCTGAACGCGTCGATGGCCGCGCCCAGGTACAGGGGCTGACCCGGCTGCGCCTCCCAGGGCAGGTTGCGGTAGGCATTCACCGTCACCGTCCGGCATTGACCGGCGGAGAGGAAGGACACGTCCGTCACGCCCAACTGGGCCTGATTCGGCGTGGGGAAGGGCCCGGACTGCGGCGAGAGCACCACCGCGTCCTCCGTGGAGAGGTACAGCTCCAGGGAGGCGTAGCCCGTCATGTCGCCCGTGCCCACGTTGCAGACCTGCGCCTCGACGGGGAACGAAGAGTACTCCGGGAGGTTGGCGGGCCCCTTCAGCGACCGGATCACCAGGTCGGGGCCATAGCCCACGCCCACGGTGCCCTTCGTGAAGGTGTTGTTGTCATCCCGCAGCTCCTGGACGAACTGCATCCCGTCCACGCGCGCGCCCAGGTACAGCGGCGCGCCAGGCTGGTAGGCGAAGGGCAGGGACGAGCCCCCGAACACCGGCAGCGTGATGCACCGTCCGGCATCCAGCCCTGGCGCCTGCGCCTGGCCGACGAAGGACTCCGTCTGGGAGCTGGGATCCTGAGAGGCGGACAGCGAGGCCTCCGTGGACAGCAGCACGTCCACGCGCACATCCGAGGCCTGGTCCGTGCCCACGTTGCACACCGTCACGGAGCCAGAGACCGGCTGCCCCGGCTCGATGTTGGTGGGCCCCTTCACGTCGGTGACCACCAGGTCGGCCTGGAACCCCAGGGCAATCCGGCCCGCGACGCGCGTGTTGTTGTCCTCACGCAGCTCGGTGCGCTGCTGCTCCGGGTCGATGATGGCGCCCACGTACAGCGGCTGCTCGGGCTGGGTGGCCGCCGGGGGAACCTGGGCGAACGCCTGCGTCCGGACCGTGTGGCATTGGCCCGCCTTTAGCGGCGGCGCGATGAAGGAGCCCACCTGCTCCTGGGTATCCGCCGGCGTGCCCGGCGTGGGGAGGCTCAGGGTGTCCACCGTGGAGATGTAGACCTTCACCTCGGAGGAGGAGGCGGAATCCGTGCCCACGTTGCAGACGCGCACGTCGGCGAGGAAGGGCGCTCCCGGCTGGACGCTCGCGGGCGCACTCACCTCGGAGACCACGAGGTCCTCCCCGTAGCCCACGCCGATCAGACCGCGGACGAAACCATTGTTGGTCTCATCCAGCTCCTGCACCTGCTGCCAGGTGTCGATGCTGGCGCCCAGGTAGAAGGCGCCGGGAGTCGTTCCTTCCATGGGGGGCAGCGCGTAGGCGTTCACGGTGCGCGTGACGCACTGGTGGGGCTCCAGCGGACCCACGCCCACCTCGCCCACGGTGACCTGCTGGGGCGGAGGCGGACCATTGGGGTCGGGCACCTGCTGGGTGGGGGTCGTGGACAGGTACAGTTGCAGGAACGTGTCGCCGCTGCCCTGGGGATACGCGGCCGCGGAGCCCTGGTTGCAGACCTTCACGGTGGCGGTGAAGGCAGACCCGTCGCGAACGCTGTCGGGGGCGCGAAGCTCGGTGATGACCAGGTCCGAGCCGTGGTCCAGTGAATGGGTTTGACCGCGGGCGGCCTTCGTTTCGGACGAAGCGCCTTCACTTCCGCAGCCGGTCATGACGAGCGTGCCAGCGACGAGCAGGCACGCGTGTCTCCATGACGGCGAGAGCCGTTGCATGTGTTCTCCTTGGGGGTGTGTGAAATCAACGAGGCGCCAGTCGCCGGGCCGGGCGCGACGCCACGCGGACACTAAATGGATGCCCTGACATACGAAAAGCCAATGCGCTTCAAACCCATCGCGTCGGAAGCGTGGCCTGGAAAAGACAAACGCCGGCCGGGGTTCTTGAAGACCCCAGCCGGCGCCTGCGTGTTGCACTTCCCGTGAAGTGCGGCTACGGCGTGTTGCTCACCACGAGGGTGCCGCGCACGAAGCCGTTGTTGTCCTTGCGCAGCTCGGGGTCGTACAGCTTCGCGGAGGCCCCCAGGTAGAGGGCCGCGCCCGGCTGTGCCGCCTGCGGCGGGACGGCGTTGACGGAGCCCTCCACCGAGACGCACTCACCGGCGGCCAGCGGAGGGACCTGCACCGAGCCCAGCCGCGACAGGGTGGGCGACTCGACGGGCTCACCCTGGACGGCGGACGCCGGCAGCGTGGCCACCGTGGAGAGCAGCAGGTCCACCGCGTGGGGCGGCGCGGGCGTCGTGCCCTGGTTGCAGACGGTGACGGGCACCTGCATCGGCGCCCACGGCTGGACCTGGTCCGGCCCACCCATGGCGGTGATGACGACGTCCGGGGCGAACCCCACGCCGATGCGCGGACCGACGAACGTGTTGTTGTCCTCACGCACCTCCGGCACCTGCTGCATGCGGTCCACGCTGGCGCCCAGGAAGAACGTCTGCGTGCCCGGGAACCCGGCTCCAGGGGCGAACGCGCTCACCGTCGACGTGACGCAGGCGCGCGCCGCCACGGGCGGAAGGGTGGCCTCACCCATGAACTCCTCGGGCGGGACGGGCGCGTTCGGGGACTGCTGCGACAGCGAGGGCTTCGTCAGCAGGTGCAGGGTCACCCGGGGGCCGGACACGGCCTGGGAGCCCAGGTTGCAGACGGTGACGCCCAGGTCGACCGGACCGGGCAGCGTGTTGATGGGTCCCGTCAGCGACGTGATGATCAGGTCCGGTCCGGTGCCCACGCCAATCCGCCGCCCCGGGGACACGTTGTTGTCCCGGCGCAGGTCCAGCTGGCCCTGGAACGGATCCACGACCGCGCTCAGGTACAGCGGCGCGTCCACGGGCGCATTCCACGGCCGCTCCGCGTGCAGCGTCACCGGCGCGTCCTGGCACTGGCCGGCGGGGATCGACGGAGCGTTCGCCATGCCCGCCATGTACTGGCTCAGCGAGGGGAACGGCGTGCCCGGCGCGGGCAGCGTCACGTTCGCCTCCGTGGACACCACGAACATCATCGGGACGATGCTCGAAGCTTCCGTGCCCGTGTTGCAGAGGCGCGCGGTGGCGGTGAACGGATCCATCGGCGCGACGGTGTCCGGGAACGTCAGCCCGGTGACCACCAGGTCCGGCGCATCGCCCACGCCCATCAGGCCCGCGACGAACGTGTTGTTGTCCTCGCGCAGCTCCGTCAGGGACGCCCCCGGGTCGACGACGGCGCCCAGGTACAGCGGCCGCAGCGGCGTGGCCTGCGCCGGCAGCGTCGCCGGTCCGGTGAGGCTCTGCGTGACGCAGGCCCCTTCACCGAGCGACGGCACGCTCACCGTGCCCACGAGCGCCACGGTGGCGTCGAGCGACGGCTGCGCCATGGGCGCCGGCAGGGCGGTACCCGTGCCCAGGTAGACGGCCACCTGCGACGTCCCGGGCGACGGCTGCGTGCCCACGTTGCAGACGCGCACGCTGCTGGTGAACGGCGCGTTGGGCCGCGCGCTGGCGGGACCCTGGAGCTCGGTGACGACGAGGTCCGGCCCGTTGCCCACGCCCACGGGACCCACGGCGAAGCCGTTGTTGTCCGTGCGCTGATCCGGCGAGCCATCCACCACCGCGCTCAGGTTCAGCGTGGAGGACAGGGGCAGGGGCCCCAGCTCCATGGGGCGCAGGGCATGGAACGTCCCGCTCTGCGTGGTGCACTGGCCCGGCGTCAGCGCCGTGTTGATGGAGGACCGGCCCTGGAACATGTACCCGGGGATGGGACGCATGGGATCCGCGGGGTCCACCGCGAGCGGCGCCGCGTCCACGGAGAGGTACAGCGCCACACCGGCGGAGGACGCGGGGCTGAGGCCCACGTTGCAGACGGTGTAGCTCGCCGTGAAGGACTGGCCGTCGCGCAGGTTCGCGGGCGCCTTCACGTCCGTGATGACGAGGTCCGCTTCCGGCCCCGTGCCCACGAGGCCCTGGGTGAGGACGTTGTTGTCCTCCCGCAGCTCCGTCTGGGTCCGGTTCGAGTCAATGACCGCGCCCAGAAACAGGGGCTGGCGCGGCCGTGCGTCCTGGGGCGGGTTGGCCATGGCATCCACCGTCAGCGTCTTGCACTGGCCAGCGGGGAGGACCGGCACGTCCGCGCTCCCCACGGGGACCTGGGTCCGCGAGTCGAACGGCTCAGGGGGTGCAGGGAAGACCACCGCGCTCTGCGTGGAGAGGGCCAGCTGCAGCCGGGCGGGGCTGCCCAGGTCCGCCGTGCCCACGTTGCAGACCGTCGCCTCGACGGGGAAGTGCGTCCCCGGTGCGACGTTGGCCGCCGCCTTCAGCGACCGGACCACCAGGTCCGGGCCGTTGCCGAACCCCACCAGTCCCTTCACGAAGATGTTGTTGTTGTCCACCCGCAGCTCGGGGACGAAGCGCGGCTCCTCCACGCGCGCGCCCAGGTACAGCGGCGTGTTCGGCTGCCAGGAGGTGGGCGCGATCCCGTAGCCCTGCGCGGACAGCGTGACGCACCGTCCGGCGTCGAGCCCCGGTGCATCGAAGTAGGCGGCGGTGAGCGCGGTCGCCGGGTCGGGGGTGTGCCCCGTCGGCGGCAGGGTGGGCAGCGTGGACAGGAGCACGTCCGCGCGCACCTCCGGCGCCCGGTCGAAGCCCACGTTGCACACCGTCACGGACAGGGGACCCATGGGGCCCGGCTGGAAGGTGGTGGGGCCCGTCACGTCGGTGACGACCAGGTCGGGGCCGTCACCCACGCCCAGCCGTCCCGCGACGCGCGTGTTGTTGTCCTCGCGCAGCTCCGGGACGGACGTGGAAGGATCCACGATGGCGCCCACGTACAGCGGCTGTGTGGACGAGATGGCGTCGGGAGGACGCTGCGCGGACGCCTGCGTGCGGAGCAGCACGCAGCGGCCCGCGTCGAGTGACGGCACCAGCGCCTGTCCCACGCGCGCCTGCGTTGGCGGGATGGGGCCGGAGGTTGGCGCGTCCAGGGTGGCCTGCGTGGAGATGACGACCGCCGCTTCCGTCGGTGACGAGGGCGCCGTGCCCACGTTGCAGACGCGCACGTCCGCGACGAAGGACGCGTTCAGCCGCACGTCGGGCGGCGCCTTCACCTCGGTGACCACGAGGTCCGGCGCCTGACCCACGCCCATCACGCCGCGGACGAAGCCGTTGTTCGTCTCATCCAGCTCCGTCACGGACTGCCACGGGTCGATGCTGGCGCCCAGGTAGAAGGCGCCGGGAAGCGCTCCTCCCATGGGGGGCATCGCGTGCGCGGTGAGGGTGTGCGTGACGCACTGCTGGGGGGGCACCATCCCCACGTCCAGCTCGCCCACGGTCATCTGTTGTGGCGAGGGAGGTGCGCCAGGCGCGGGCGCCTGTTGCATGGGCGTGGTGGACAGGTACACCTGCAGCAGGTTGGGCCCCTGCTGGGGGGACGCGGGCTGCGTGCCCGTGTTGCAGACCTTCGCGGTGACGGTGAAGGACTCTCCCGGGCGGGCGGCGTCTGGCGCGCGCAGCTCGGTGATGAGCAGATCCGCGCCCTGCTGAAGGGCGGAGCCCTGACTCCGGATGACAGCCGCGCCGGACGACGCGCTTTCACTTCCGCAGCCGGTGACGACGAGCGTGCCCGCGACGAGCAGACACGCGTGCTTCCATGCCGGCATGAGCCGTGACATGTGCTTCTCCTGATGGATGTGAGGATTCAACGTCCCCTCGCGCGCTGGCCGCCGGGCCCGGTTCAACGTCGCGGGGACATCCAAAGGATTCCCTCAACGGCGCGAAGCCGATGAAATTCATACCATCCACGAAGATTCGCGCCGGAAAAGACAATCGCCGGCCGGAGGCATGGAGGCCCTCTGGCCGGCGAATTCCATCTCAATCGACAGGGAATCCCTCTCGGAGAAATCCCTTTACTGCGCCTGGCCGATGGGCGTGGCCCTCTTCCAGACAGAGTCTGTCTTCACTCCACCTCCACACGTCCGTTCGCCACGAGCCACCGCGTGCGGGTGCAGGAGCGGGCGAAGGGCGCGTCGTGGGTGACGAGCAACAGCGCGCCCGGGTAGTCGTGCAGCGCCGCCTCCAGCCGTTCGATGGACGGCAGGTCCAGGTGGTTGGTGGGCTCGTCCAGCACCAGGGCCCAGGCGTGCTGGCCCAGGCCGCGCGCGATGGCCAGCTTGCGCGCCTCGCCGGGCGACGGCTGTTCGGACGCGAGCAGCCGGTGCGGATCCACCCCCAGCGCGGCCACCAGGGACATCACCCGGCCGCGCTCCTCCGGGGGCAGCTCTCGCACCGCGTCGATCAGGGCGCGCGTCTCCTCCGCGCCCAGGTCCTGGGGCAGGTACAGGAGCTTCTCGCGAGGCACGCGCGACTGCTCCAGCAGGGCCTTCAGGAGAGTCGTCTTGCCGGCGCCGTTGGGGCCCTCGATGCGGATGCGCGCTTCGCGGTCCACGTCCAGGCGCGTGGGGCCCAGCACCTCCACGTCGCCGGCCTTCAGGCCCGGTGTGTCGAAGGTGAAGAGCCACGGGTTGGGCGAGCGCACGTAGTCCACGAACACGGAGCGGCCCACCGTCTTGTCCACGGTGAAGGTGCCCACCGCGGCCTCGGCGCGCTCCAGTTCGCGGCGCTTCACGGTGACCTGGTGGCCCAGGCGGGACTCGGCCCAGCTCGCCAGCGTGGAGGGCCCCAGGCCGCGCGCGTCGCTGTCGTACTTGTTGCGCATCCGCCGCCCGGTGCTGCGTGACAGGGTGGCGCCCTGGTGCTCGCGCCTGGCGGTGTCCAAGAGCTGCGCGGCCCGGTCCCGCTCCGCCTTGGACTGCTGGTGGGCGGCGACCTCCGACTCGCGCTCCGCTTCCCAGTGGCCCTTCGCGGCGGAGTAGGCGCCCGGGTACAGGTGTGCCTCGCCGCCGTGCACGCGCAGCGTGGCCTGGGTGAGCGTCTCCAGGAGCTCGCGGTCATGGGACACGACGACGCCCACGCCCCGGAAGCGGCGCAGCGCGGCCACCAGCCACGCTCGCGCCTCCGCGTCCAGGTGGTTGGTGGGTTCATCCAACAGCAGCACGTCCGGCTCGCGGGCGAGCGCCGCGCCCACCTGCCAGCGCTTGCGCTCTCCCGGGGACAGCGTGGGCCAGCGCTCCAGCGCGGTGACGTCCAGGCCCAGCTGGCCCTGGAGCCTGCGCGCCAGCGCGTCCCAGGCGTCCGCGAAGGCGGTGATGTCGGGCGTGAGCTCCTCCACGCCCTGCGGACACAGGCACACGAGAGGAGAGTCCGGCTCGAACTGGAGCTGTCCGGACGTGGGCGTCAGCTCCCCGGACAACAGGCGCAGCAGGGTGGACTTGCCGGCGCCGTTGGGGCCGACGAGGCCCGTCCAGCCCGGGGCGAGGTGGAACTCCACGTCGGTGAGGACGGGGATGACATCAGTGAACGAAAAGCAGACGCGGTGCGCGCGCACGGAGGAGGACGAGGGCATGTTGAAGCGACTCCTGAAACCGGAAGCCAGCGCACACGTCCGTCAGGACGCGCGGCGGCGGGGTACAGCCAGGGACCGGGGTTTCAGGCGAACAGCTTCAAGGGTCTGCGAACCTCGTTCAGGGGAAGACCTGTGACATCTCCCCGCGTGGACAGCCGACAGCTGGTGCTTCAGGTGTGCAGCATGCGGCACGGCCCGGGCGGATGACAAGGCCGGGCGGTGCCGTGACACGGGGCACCGACGGGGAAACGCCGGTGCCCTGACAACGATTCCCCGAAAGGGGCGTACCTACTCGTCCGACGGGGGCGGCTGCACCCGGCGGGTGGCCGGGATGGTGGCGCTCGCGGCGGCGTTCCGGGCCAGGGCCTGGGCGCTCATCGCGGCGGCGGACGGCGGGCGGGCCGCGGGCAGACGGGGCGCTTCCGCGGGAGCGTCATCCTTGGCGAACACCTCCTTCAGCGTGGCGATGGAGCCCAGCGCGGCGGTGGCCTCGTAGGGGACGAACATCTTGTTGTCGCCCTTGCCCAGCTCCTGGAGCGTCTCCAGGTAGCGCAGCGCGAGCACCTCCGGCGTGGCCCGGCCGGTGTGGATGGCCTCGAAGGTGAGGCGGGTGGCCTCGGCCTTGCCCTCGGCCTCCAGCATCACGGCGCGCTTGTGGCCCTCCGCGCGGGCGATCTCCGCGTCGCGCTCCGCCTCCGCGCGCAGGATGCGGGAGATCTTCTCGCCTTCGGCCTGGAGGATGGCGGCGGCCTTGTCACCCTCGGCCTTGGTGACCTCCGCGCGGCGCTCGCGCTCGGCGGTCATCTGCTTGGCCATGGCGGACTTGATGGCCTGGGGCGGCTCGATCTCGCGCAGCTCCACGCGCGTCACCTTCACGCCCCACTTCTCCGTGGCCTCGTCCAGCACCATGCGCAGCTTGGTGTTGACCGTCTCGCGGCTCGTCAACGTCTGGTCCAGCGTGAGGCCGCCCATGACGTTGCGCAGGTTCGTCATGGTGAGCTGCTCGATGGCGAGCGCCAGGTTCTCCACCTGGTAGAGCGCCCGGCCGGGATCGACGATCTGGTAGTAGATGACCGAGCCCACCTCCATGTTGACGTTGTCATGGGTGATGACCTGGACGGTCTCGAAGCCCATGACCTGCTCGCGCAGATCCACCAGGGTGTTGCGCGTGAAGCGGTTGCCGGCGCGCATCTCCATGGCGCGCGGGCTGTCCATGAAGGGGATGAGGATGTTGAGGCCGCTGGAGGCCACGCGGTGGAACTTCCCCAGCCGCTCCACGACCATCACCTTGGCCTGGGGAACGATGCGCACACCGGTGACGATCCCGAACACGACGGCGGCGGCCAGGAACAGCAGAACAATCGTCAGTCCCATCCTACGTTCTCCTTCTTCTGTTGCGCCGGTTGCAGCGCGACTTCGTTGGACGCCGACGGGCGTCGCACCCACAACTTGAGGCCTTCGATCTGCTCCACGGTGACGCGCTCGCCCTCGGGCAGGGGCCCGGACAGGGAGCGCGCCATCCACAGCTCTCCGTTGATGCGCACGGTGCCCCCGTGCCCGTCCGACAGCGCCTCCATCACCACGGCCTCCTGGCCCAGCATCGCCTCCACGCCCGTCTTCAAGTGCACGGCGTCCCGCATGAAAACGTTCTTGAAGATGGTGCGGGACGCACCGAAGAGGACGGCGGACACCAGGGTGAAGACGAAGAGCTGGCTGTTGAGGCCCAGGCCCGCCCCGGCCATCAAGGAGGCCATCAGCGCGCCCACGGCGAGCCAGAGCGTCACGAAGCCGGAGAGCTTGATCTCCAGCGCGCCCAGGACGATGGCGGCGATCAACCAGAGCTGCCAGGCGGTGGTGTCCATGGGGTCCTTGTTTGGCAGCGGCTTCGGCCCCCTGTCAAACCGGGCAGCCGAGCATCCGGAATCAATCAAAACGGAGGGTGGGTTCCGGGCAAGGGCCTAAGGGGGTCCAAGCCGGGAGAAAAGCAGATGCCATACCTGTCCATCCGTGGTGCACGACTGTACTACGAGGACACTGGGGGAAGCGGGGAGCCGGTGCTTTTCAGCCACGGCCTGCTCTGGGACTCCCGTCTGTTCCACCGGCAGGTGGAGGCCCTGAGGGGCCACTACCGCTGCATCGTGTACGACCACCGGGGCCAGGGGCAGAGCGAGCCCCCGCCTGGCGGCTCGGTCATCGACCTGCGCACCGTGTACGAGGACGCGGTGGCGGTCATCCAGGCGCTGGGGCTGGCGCCGTGCCACTTCGTGGGCCAGTCCATGGGGGGCTTCGTGGGCCTGAGGCTGGCCGCGAGGCACCCGGAGCTCCTGCGCTCGCTGGCGCTCCTGGACTCGTCCGCCGCGGCGGAGCTGCCGCTGACGCTGGCGCGCTACCGGGTGCTGACGACGCTCACGCACTGGCTGGGCCTGCGGCCGGTGGTGGACCGGATCATGTCGCTCTACTTCGGGCGCACATTCATGAGGGACCCGGAGCGGACCGCGGAGCGGGCGTTGTTGCGCCGGCAGCTGGTGGCGAACCCGCGCGCGGTGTGGCGGGCGATGCAGGGCGCCATCCACCGCCGCAGCGTGGAGGGGGAGCTGCACCGCATCCAGACGCCGACGCTGGTGCTGGTGGGGGAGGAGGACGCGGTGACGGTGCCGGAGGTGGCGGAGCGGCTGCACCAGCGCATCCGGGGCGCGCGGCTCAAGCGGCTGCCCTGCGGCGGGCACATGTGCATCCTGGAGCAGCCCCAGGCGGTCAACGTCGCGCTGGGGGACTTCCTGGAGGAGGTGGAGCGCACCTCGCTCCAGGAAGAGGCGATGGCGGCGGTGAACTAGCCCCGGGCCTCGGGCGCGCGGCAGATTCGGTTGTTTGCCCGGAGCCCAATGACAAATCAAACCCCGCTCCTGGAGCCGGTGGGGACACCGAACCAGGAGCAGGGACCGCAATGGCTATCAGCCCTGGGCCTGGTCGGCGGGGGCCCGGCAGACGGCTTCCGCGTCGTCAGCCTGGACGGGCGCGGGCTGCTGCGCGGACGCCTGCGGCTCGGACGGGGCGATCATCAGGTCGCTGCAGATGCCGTAAGCGCCGCACGTGGTGTTTCGGCCATTGTAACAGAGCAGGCTGCAGGAGCTGGTGGGCTGGCACTGCTCGGAGCAGTCCGGGGGGGCGGCGCTCGCGGTCAGCGGGAGGAGGAAGGAACCAACGGCGCCGACGAGAAGGGTCTTGATGAGTTTCATGGTGGAACTCCTGGCTGCATGGGTTGAACGGCGTCCAGCAGGAATTCATACGAAAACCAATCGCTGTTCTGGTTGTGGCTGGGCGCAAAAACAGTCCAAGAGCGGAAAGGATGGAAATATGCGCCATTGCTGAAGGCAATGACGCGGCGACCTTCTGATGACAGCTCAAGGCCGGGATGGGGGCCTGTCTTCACTCCGCGCATCTGGCACAACCCATGAAGTCGCCCGCTCGCGAAACGGAGATCCAATCTAGCGCCTGAACGCCCGCTCAGTATCTTGATCAGGCGTGAGCTACGCCGAGCTGGTGTGCCGGTCCCACTTCTCCTTCCTGCACGGCGCCTCCCATCCGGAGGAGCTGGTGGCCACCGCGGCCCGGTTGGGGCTGTCCGCGCTGGCGCTGACGGATCGGGACGGGCTCTACGGCGTGGTGAAGGCGCACCTCGCGGCGAAGGAGCACGGCGTGAAGCTGCTCCTGGGCGCGGAGCTGACGCTGGAGGACGGCCCGCCGGTGGTGGTGTACGCGAGGGACGCGACCGGGTACTCGAACCTGTGCCGGCTGGTGTCCCACGGCCGGATGACGCACCCCAAGGGGGAGGCGGGCGTGCCCTGGCGCAAGGTGGCGGAGCACGCGTCGGGGCTGCTCGCGCTGCTCCCGGGCCCCGCGCCGCTGGAGGCGGTGGCGCCGTTGGCGGAGGCGTTTCCCGGCGGCTTCCACGTGGGCCTGAGCCGCTCGCTGTCCGCGGGGGACGCGGCCCGGGAGGCTCGAGCGGAAGCGCTGGCCCGAGCGCTGGGCGTGCCGCTGGTGGTCCACAACGACGTGCACACGCACCACCGCGACCGGCAGGTGCTCCAGGACGTGCTCACGTCCATCCGCCACGGGGTGACGGTGGATCAGGCGGGCACGCGGCTGTTCCCGAACGCGGAGCGGACGCTGAAGTCCCCCGGGGACATGGCGCGGCTGTTCGCGGACCGGCCGGACGCGCTGGCGCGCACGGTGGAGCTGGCGTCGCGCTGCGAGGCGTCCCTGGACGCGCTGCACTACCGCTTCCCGGAGGAGGACCTGCCGCAAGGCCGCACTGCGGATGAACACCTGCGAGTGCTCACGGAGGCGGGCCTGCGCACGCGCTATCCGGGAGGCGTGCCGCCCGCGGTGACGAAGCAGATCGACCACGAGCTGCGGCTCATCGCGGCGCTGGACTTCGCGGGTTACTTCCTGTCGCTGTGGGACATCGTGATGTTCGCGCGGGGGCGGGGCATCCTGTGCC
>NZ_RAWN01000206.1:0-16111 GCF_003668895.1 Corallococcus sp. AB045 | reverse complement strand
CTTCCCCGCTTTCCCCCGAGCGAGACATGACGACCGAGCACCCCGGCTCCCCTTCCGCCTCCGCGCCGAAGTCCCCGGCGAGGCCCCGTCGCAGAGCGCCGCCCGTGGTGCCCGTTCCCCGCGATGCGTTGCTGCCACTCTCCTTCGGGCAGCAGCGGATGTGGTTCATCGAGCAGCTCACGCCCGGGGGCATCTCCTACAACGTCCCGTACTTCGCGCGGCTCACCGGCGCGCTGGACATCCCCGCGCTGGAGCGAGCGCTGGCCGTGCTGGTGGAGCGGCACGAAGCGCTGCGCACCACCTTCGCCGTCGTGGACGGACAGCCGGTGCAGCGCATCGCGCCTTCGCTGCCCCTGCCGCTGCGAGTGGAGTCCCTGGAAGCGTTCCCCGCGTCCGAGCGGGAACACGCCCTGCGACAGGCCGCGGAGGTGGAGGCACGCGTGCCCTTCGACCTGGGCGCGGGGCCGCTGGTGCGTGTGCGGCTGTTGCGGCTGGGAGAAGCGGAGCACGTGCTGCTCCTGATGCTGCATCACATCTGCTGCGACGGCTGGTCGCTCACGGTGATGGAGCGGGAGCTTCAAGCGCTCTATGCGGCCTTTCGCGCCGGCACGACGCCCGCGCTGCCCGCGATGCCCGTGCAGTACGCGGATCATGCGGTGTGGCAGCGGCAGTGGATCCAGGGCGAGCACCTGCGGCAGCAGCTGGAGTGGTGGCGGGGAGAACTCTCTGGAGCACCCGCCGCGCTGGAGCTGCCCACGGACCGTCCCCGTCCCGCGGCGCAGTCCACGCGGGGCGCGGTGTACCGCCACGCGCTGCCTCCGGGGTTGGGCAAGGCGCTGGAGGCGCTGTGCCGCAAGCAGGGCGTGACGCTGTTCATGGCGTTGCTGGGCGGCATGCACCTGCTGTTGTCGCGGCTGAGCGGCCAGGACGACATCGTCATCGGCTCCCCCATCTCCGGCCGCACGCGCCAGGAGGTGGAGCCGCTCATCGGCTTCTTCATCAACACCCTGCCCCTGCGCGTGCGGGGTGAAGGCGCGCTCGGCTTCGGGGAGCTGCTGCGCCGCGTGCGCAAGACGTGCCTGGACGCGTACGCGCGCCAGGAGGTGCCCTTCGAGCAGCTGGTGGACGCGCTCCAGCCCGAGCGCGACCTCAGCCGCCCGCCCCTGTTCCAGGTGTTCTTCACACTCCAGCACTCGGCCGTGCCCGCGCTGGAGCTGGAGGGGCTGCGCACGTCCGAGCTGCACTTCGAACCGGGCGTGTCGCGCATGGACCTCACCGTCTTCCTGCGCGAGACGCCGGAAGGGCTCGTGGGGCTCTGGGAGTACAGCACCGACCTCTTCGACGCCGCGACGGTGGCGCGCTTCGCGGAGCACTACACGCGCCTGCTGGAGGCCGCGGTCGCGGAGCCGGAGCGCCCCGTGGCCACGCTTCCACTGCTCACCGCACAGGAACGGCGGCACCTGCTCGACCAGGGGACGGGAGCCGCCGTCCCCTACCCTCGGGATGCGTCCCTGCCCGCGCTCTTCGCGGAGCAGGCCGCGCGGACGCCCGGCGCCGTGGCCGTGGAAGCGGGAGGCCAGCGGCTCACGTATGCGGAGCTGGAGGCACGGGCCAACCAGCTCGCGCACCACCTGCGTGCGCAGGGCGTGCGGCTGGGAACGCCGGTGGGTCTGTGCGCGGGCCGGTCGCTGGAGATGGTCGTGGCGACGCTCGCCATCCTCAAGGCGGGGGGCGCGTACGTGCCGCTGGATCCGGGCTATCCCTCCGAGCGCCTGGAGCTCATGGCGCGCGACGCCCGCATCACCGTGCTCCTGCTGGAGCAGGGACGCGAGTCCTCGCTGAAGGGGTTGGCATCACGGGTCGTGGTGCTCGACCCATCCTGGCGGGACTTCGAGGACCAACCGAAGGCCGCGCCCGGCGTGCATGTCCCCGCCGAAGCGCTCGCATACGTCATGTACACATCCGGGAGCACCGGGCGGCCCAAGGGCGTGGGCGTCCCCCACCGGGCCGTGACGCGGCTGGTGAAGGGCGTGTCCTATGTCCGGTTCGGCGCCAAAGACGTCGTCCTCCAGCTGGCCACCACGTCGTTCGACGCCGCGACGCTGGAGCTGTGGGGCGCGCTGCTCAGCGGCGCGAAGCTGTTCCTCTATCCGCCGGTGACGCCGTCGCTGGAGGAACTGGAAGCGACGCTGGAGCGTGAACACATCAGCGTGCTGTTCCTCACCACGGCGTTCTTCGAGCAGATGGCGCTGAACCGGCCCGCGGCGCTCGCTCGCGTGGGACAGGTCCTCACGGGCGGCGACGTGCTGTCCCCGCTGGCCGCGCGCAAGCTGCTGGACGCGGGCCGAGCGGTCACCAACGGCTACGGCCCCACGGAGAACACCACGTTCTCCGCCACGTATCAGGTGAAGCGGGACCTGGACGCGCGGATGCCGGTGCCCATTGGCCGTCCGCTGGAGAACTCGCAGGCGCTGGTGCTGGACGCGCGCCTGGAGCCGGTGCCGCCCGGCGTCGTGGGCGACCTGTACGTGGGAGGCGACGGCCTCGCGTGGGGCTACCTGGACAGGCAGGACCTCACCGCGGACCGCTTCGTGCCCCATCCCTTCAGCGATGTTCCCGGTGCGCGGCTGTACCGCACGGGCGACCGTGCCCGGTGGCTGCCTTCCGGTGAGCTGGCGTTCATGGGGCGCGCGGACACGCAGGTGAAGCTGCGCGGCTTCCGCATCGAACTGGGAGAGATTGAAACCGCCCTGCGCCACCTGCCCGGAGTGGAGGACGCCGTGGCGGAGGTGCGCGAGTACGCGCCCGGCGACAAGCGGCTGGTGGCCTATGTGGCCGGCGCAAGCGTGGACGTGAACGCGCTGCGTTCGAGCCTGTCCGCCCAGCTGCCGGCGCCGTTGGTCCCAGCCGCCTTCGTGAAGCTGGACCGGCTGCCGCTGACGCCCGTGGGCAAGGTGGACCGAAGGGCGCTCGCCACGCCCGTGGGCGACGCGCTCACGGAGGACGCCTACGTGGCGCCCGTCACCCCGACGGAGACAGCGGTGGCCGAGGTCTGGGCCGCGCTCCTGGGCCGCACACGCGTGGGCACGCAGGACTCCTTCTTCGAACTGGGTGGGCACTCGCTGCTCGCGACACAGGTCACCTCGCGATTGAGGGAGACGTTCCAGGTGGACCTGTCCGTGCGCGCGCTGTTCGAGGCGCCCACGGTCACCAGCCTCGCGGCGCGCATCGATGCGCTGCGGAGAGAGAGCAGCCGGATCCAGTCCCTCCCGCTGGTTCCCGGTCCCCGGGACGGCTGGTTGCCGCAGTCATTCGCGCAGCAGCGGCTGTGGCTCATCTCGCAGCTCGACACGCTGGGGTACTCCTACAACGTGCCCATGGTCACGCGGCTGCGGGGCGCGCTGGACGCGGACGCGCTGGAGCGGAGCCTCGCGGAGGTCATCCGGCGGCACGCGGTCCTGCACACCACGTTCGACGAGGTGGACGGCCAGCCGGTGCAGCGCATCGGGCCACCCTGGGACTTCAAGCTGGCGAGGACGGACGCGGAGGCCGCGAAGCTCCCGGAGCAACTGGCCACGGAGGCACGACGCCCGTTCGACCTGCGGCGCGGCCCGCTGATGCGGGGGCTGCTCCTGCGCGTCGCTGACGACGACCATGTGTTGATGCTCGTCATCCACCACATCGTCTTCGACGGGTGGTCCATCGACGTGCTCCAGCGCGAGCTGAACGCGCTCTACCCCGCACGCGGCCAGAGCACATTGCCGCCCCTGTCCCTCCAGTACGTGGACTACGCGCGGTGGCAGCGTGAGTCGTTCCAGGGGGAGGAGCTGGAGGACCAGCTCACGTGGTGGCGCGAGGCGCTGGCGGGGGCACCGCCCGTGCTGGACCTGCCTACCGACAAGCCGCGGCCGCCCGTGCAGACCTTCCAGGGCGCGAACTTCGAGGTGCTGCTGCCCCAGCCCCTCCACGGCTCGCTCCAACTGCTGGGCCAGCGCGAGGGCGCCACGCTGTTCATGACGCTGCTCGCGGGGTTCCAGGCCCTGCTCGCGCGATACAGCGGCCAGGAGGACGTCGTCGTCGGCTCGCCCATCTCCGGCCGCAATCGCCGTGAGGTGGAGGGGCTCATCGGCTTCTTCGTCAACACGCTCGCCCTGCGCGCGGACGTCTCCGGCTCACGCTCCTTCCGGCAATTGCTGCGCGGTGTGCGCGAGAGCTGCCTGGGTGCCTTCGCGCATCAGGACCTGCCGTTCGAACAGCTCGTGGACGCGCTCAAGCCGCCGCGAGACCTGAGCCGGACGCCCCTGGTGCAGACGATGTTCGTCCTGCAGCGGGCCGCGACGCCGCTGTCCCTGCCCGGCCTCGCGGTGGAGGACTTCCCGTTCCAGTCGGGCGTCTCCCGCTTCGACCTCATGCTGTTCATGCGGCAGACACCACAAGGGCTCGTCGCCTATTGGGAGTACAACTCCGCCCTCTTCGAGGAGGCGACCCTTGTCCGGATGGCCGGGCACTACGTGCGGCTGCTCGAAGGCGTCACCGCGAACCCTGAGCAGTCCCTCGCGGAACTGTCGCTCCTGTCGAGGGAGGAACGCGAGCAACTCCTGGTCGCGTGGAACAGCCGTGAGGACCGGCTCCCCGCTCCTGGGCTGATCCACGTCTGGGTGGAAGCACAGGTCGAACGGACACCGGAAGCGGTCGCGGTGACGAACGGGACGGAGTCGCTGACCTACGCGCAACTGGATGCGCGCGCCAATCAACTCGCGCACCACCTCATCGCCCTGGGCGTCACGCCGGGTAGCTCCGTCGGGCTGTGCATGGAGCGCTCCAACCTGGACATGCCCGTCGCCGTCCTCGCCACCCTCAAGGCCGGCGCCGCCTACGTCCCGCTGGATCCGAACTATCCAGCGGAACGTCTGGCCCTGATGGTGGAGGACACACGCGCTCCGGTCGTCCTCGCCCATGAGGGCTTCGTGCGGGCGCTGCCACCGGCCACCTCCGCGCGCATCGTGACGATGGAGACCGTCTCGCTGGCGTCCCGTCCCACGTCGTCTCCGCACGTGAGGCTGTCGCCCGAAGCGGTCTGCTACGTCGTCTTCACCTCGGGCAGCACCGGTCGGCCCAAGGGCATCGCCATGTCCCACCGGGGCATCGGCAACATGCTCGCGTGGCAGACCCGCCGCGCAGTGCGTGCGAAAGCCACCACGCTCCAGTTCGCCTCGCTCAACTTCGACGTCTCCTTCCAGGAGATCTTCGGCGCCTGGTGCATCGGTGGCCGCCTGCTGCTCAGCTCCGCCGAGCTGCGCCGCGACCCACCGGCGCTGCTGCGCTACCTCACCCAACACCGCGTGGAGCGCCTCTTCCTGCCCTTCGTCGCGCTTCAATCCTTGAGTGAAGCAGCGCGCACCGCGACGGAGCTGCCCCCGCTCAACGAGGTCATCACCGCGGGCGAGCAACTCCAGGTGACACCCGCCATCGTCGCTCTCTTCGAACGGTTGCCCGGCTGCGTCCTCGAAAACCAGTACGGTCCTTCGGAAACCCATGCGGTCTCCGCGTGGCGCGCCTCGGGCATCCCGAGCACGTGGCCCGCCCTGCCTCCGGTGGGAACGCCGCTGCCTTCGGTCCAGGCCTACGTGTTGGATCCGCGCCGCGAGCCCTGTCCTGTCGGAGTTCCGGGCGAGCTGTATGTGGGCGGTGAAGGGCTCGCGCACGGCTACCACGGCCGGCCAGACCTCACCGCGGAGCGCTTCGTCCCCTCCCCGTTCAGCTCCACGCCGGGTGCCCGCCTCTACCGCACGGGCGACAAGGCCCGCTGGCTCTCGGACGGACAACTGGAGTTCCTGGGCCGCCTGGACGGTCAGGTGAAGCTGCGCGGCTTCCGCGTCGAGTTGGGCGAAGTGGAGGCGGCCCTGCGCGTCCTGCCCGACGTGCGCGACGTGGTCGTCGTGGTGCGCGAGGACACACCGGGCCACAAGCGACTGGTCGCCTACGTAGTCCAACCGGAAGCATCCTTCTCACCGGAGGCACTGAGGCAGGCGCTGGCACGACGGCTGCCGGAGCACATGGTGCCCTCCGCACTGGTGCGCATGGACGCGCTACCGCTGGGCCCGAGCGGCAAGGTGAACCGCAACGGCCTGCCCGCGCCCAGAGAAGAAGCCGCGGACGACACCGGGTTCCTGGCGCCGATGACGGCGGTGGAGAAGGTGATCGCCGACATCTGGGCGTCCCTGCTCGTGGTGCCGCGCGTGGGCCTGGAAGACCACTTCTTCGAGCTGGGTGGGCACTCGCTGCTCGCCACGCAGGTGGTCTCCCGGTTGCGAGAGGCCTTCCAGGTGGACCTGTCCCTGCGCGTCCTCTTCGAGGCGCCCACCGTCGCGCAGCTCGCCGCGAGGTTGGAGGAGCAGCTTCACGGCGCGAACCGGAAGGCCGTCCCGCCGCTGGTGCCCCAGCTTCGCGGCGAGCTCGTTCCGCAGTCGTTCTCCCAGCAGCGGCTGTGGTTCGTCTCGCAGCTGGACACCAGCGCGCACGCCTACAACCTGCCCCTGGTCACCCGGCTGCGGGGACGGATGGACACGCACGCGCTAGAGGACGCGCTCAACGCCCTCATCCGGCGTCACGAGGTCCTGCGCACCACGTTCGACGAAGTGGACGGCCAGCCGGTGCAACGCATCGGCCCCGCGTGGAAGCTCGCCCTGAAGCAGGTGGACGTGGAGCCGCGCATTCCGCTCCAGCGCCAGGTGGAGGCCGAAGCGCATGTGCCCTTCGACCTGCGGCGAGGCCCCCTGCTCCGGGCCACGCTGCTCCGGATCGCGGACGAGGATCAGATCCTCATCCTCAACTTCCATCACAGCGTCTTCGACGGGTGGTCCATCGCCTTGCTCCAGCGGGAGCTGGATGCGCTCTACCTCGCCCGGAGCCAGGGCACGGAGGCCGCACTCCCGCCCATCTCCATCCAGTACTCGGATTATGCGCTGTGGCAGCGCGCGTGGTTGCAGGGCGACGTGCTGGAAGAACAGGTGGCGTGGTGGCGCGAGCAGATGGCGGGGGCACCACCCGTGCTGGACCTGCCCACCGACAAGCCGCGTCCGCCCGTGCAGACCTTCCGGGGCGCGTACATCGAAGTCCCCTTGCCACCCGCGCTGACCAGCGCCCTCGTCTCCATGGGCCAGCGCGAGGGCACCACGCTGTTCATGACCCTGCTGGCGGGGTTCCAGGCCCTGCTCGCGCGCTACAGCGGCCAGGACGACGTGGTGGTTGGCTCGCCCATCTCCGGCCGCAACCGCCGTGAGGTGGAAGGACTGCTTGGCCTCTTCGTCAACACGCTCGCCCTGCGCGCGGACGTTACGGGTTCGCGCTCCTTCCGCCACCTGTTGCGCGGCGTACGCGAGAGCTGCCTGGGCGCCTTCGCGCATCAGGACCTGCCATTCGAACAGCTCGTGGAGGCGCTCAAGCCGCCACGCGACCTGAGCCGCGCGCCGCTGGTCCAGGCCCTCTTCGTCCTGCAACAGGCGGCCGTCCCCTTCTCGTTGCCCGGGCTCCAAGCGGAGGACGTTCCGTTCCAGACAGGCGTCTCCCGCTTCGACCTCATGCTCTTCGTGCGCGAGTCGGAGCAGGGGCTGACGGCCTTCTGGGAATACAACACCGCCCTCTTCGAGGAAGCGACCCTCACCCGGATGGCAGGGCACTACGTGCGGCTGCTCCAAGGAGCGGTCCGCCATCCCGAGCAGCCCCTGTCGGCCCTGCCACTCCTCTCCGAGGAGGAGCGACGCCAGGTCGTCGTGTCGTGGAACGCCGCGAAGGACGTCTCTTTCGAGCCCGGGCTCATGCACCGCTGGGTGGAGGCACAGGCCGAACGGACACCGGAAGCGGTCGCGGTGACGAACGGCGCGGAGTCACTGACCTACGCGCAACTGGATGCACGCGCCAACCAACTCGCGCACCACCTCATCGCTCTGGGCGTCACGCCGGGTAGCTCCGTCGGGCTGTGCCTGGAGCGCTCCAACCTGGACATGCCCGTCGCCGTCCTCGCCACCCTCAAGGCCGGCGCCGCCTACGTCCCACTGGATCCGAACTATCCGGCCGAGCGACTGGCCCTGATGGTGGAGGACACGCGCGCTCCAGTCGTCCTCGCCCATGAGGGCTTCGTGCGGGCCCTGCCACCGGCCACCTCCGCGCGCATCGTGACGATGGAGACCATCTCGATGGCGTCCCATCCCACGTCGTCTCCGCACGTGAGGCTTTCGCCTGAAGCCGTCTGTTACGTCGTCTTCACCTCGGGCAGCACCGGTCGACCCAAGGGCATCGCCATGTCCCACCGGGGCATCGGCAACATGCTCGCGTGGCAGACCCGTCGGGCGGTGCGCGCGGAAGCCACCACGCTCCAGTTCGCTTCGCTCAACTTCGATGTCTCCTTCCAGGAGATCTTCGGCACGTGGTGCATCGGTGGCCGCCTGCTGCTCAGCTCCGCCGAACTGCGCCGCGACCCACCGGCGCTGTTGCGCTTCCTCACCCAGCACCGCGTGGAGCGGCTCTTCCTCCCCTTCGTCGCGCTCCAGTCACTGAGCGAAGCAGCGCGCACCGCGACGGAGCTGCCCCCGCTCAACGAGGTCATCACCGCGGGCGAGCAACTCCAGGTGACCCCCGCCCTCGTCTCCCTCTTTGAACGGCGGCCCGGGTGCATCCTCGAAAACCAGTACGGTCCTTCGGAGACGCACGCCGCCAGCGCATGGCGGGCTTCAGGGCCTCCTCGCACCTGGCCCGCGCTCCCTTCGGTGGGAACACCGCTGACCAACGTCCAGACCTACGTCCTGGATGCACGCGGGAATCCGAGTCCCGTCGGCGTCCCTGGGGAGGTGTTCATCGGAGGTGAAGGGCTCGCGCACGGCTATCACAACCGGCCAGACCTCACCGCGGAGCGCTTCGTGCCTTCCCCCTTCAGCTCCACGCCGGGCGCACGCCTCTACCGCACGGGCGACAAGGCCCGCTGGCTCTCGGACGGACAGCTGGAGTTCCTGGGCCGCCTGGACGGTCAGGTGAAGCTGCGTGGCTTCCGCGTCGAACTGGGCGAAGTCGAGTCCGCCCTGCGCGCCCTGCCCGACGTGCGCGACGTGGTCGTCGTGTTGCGTGAGGACACACCGGGCTTCAAGCGGCTGGTGGCCTACGTGGTGCAACCGGAAGCGGCCTTCTCCGCGGAGGCGCTGAGACAGGCACTGGCGCGACGGCTGCCGGAGTACATGGTGCCTTCCGCCCTGGTGCGCATGGACGCGCTGCCCCTGACGCCCAGCGGCAAGGTGAACCGCAACAGCCTGCCCGTTCCGACGGAAGAGGCCATCCCCGGGACCGTCTACGTGGCCCCGGTCTCCGCGGTGGAGAAGCTCATCGCGGACATCTGGGCACCGCTGCTGGGTGTGCCGCGCGTGGGCACTCAGGACCACTTCTTCGAACTGGGCGGCCATTCGCTGCTCGCGACCCAGGTGGCCTCCCGTCTGCGCGAATCGCTTCAGATGGAGCTGCCCGTGCGAGTGCTCTTCGAAGCCCCGACACTCGCGGACCTGGCCGCGCGAATCGAAGCCCTGCGTCAGGAAGCCCATCCCGTCAAGGCACCGTCCCTGGTGCGCACGGAGGCCGGAGACTCCGCGCCCCAGTCCTTCCCGCAGCAGCGGCTGTGGTTCATCGACGCGCTCGCACCGGGCGGGTTCGCCTTCAACGTTCCCTTGTTCATCCGGTGCAAGGGACCGCTCGACGTGGCCGCGCTGGAGCGGTCACTCGCGGCGCTCATCGACCGTCACGAGTCCCTGCGCACGGTGTTCGCGGAGGCGAACGGCCAGCCCGTTCAGCGCGTCCTGTCCTCGGTCCCCTTCTCGCTCGCCTTCGAGCGGCTGGAGGACGTGCCGCCCCAGCAGCGCGACACCGTCCTGCGCCAGCGGGCCGAGGAGCGGATGCGCCACGTCTTCGACCTGCGCTCGGGTCCACTGCTGACGGCGACGCTGCTGCGGCTGGACGCGGAGGACCACGCGCTCTTCCTGCTCATGCATCACATCATCACGGACGGCTGGTCCACGGACGTGATGGGGCGCGAGCTGGGCATCCTCTACGACGCCTTCACGCGGGACCAGACGCCGCGCCTGCCGCCGCTGCCCATCCGGTACACGGACTACGCCCGCTGGCAGCGCGCGACGTTGCAGGGCGAAGCGCTCGACGCGCAGCTCGCGTGGTGGAAGCGGCAGCTGAGCGGGGCGCCCCACGCGCTGGAGCTGCCCACCGACCGGCCGCGTCCGCCCGTGCAGGCCCAGGCGGGCGCGGCCCACATGGTGCGGATCCCCGCCGCGGTGGACGCCGCCGTGCGCGAGCTGTGTCACCAGCAGGGCGTCACGTCCTTCATGGCGCTGCTCGCGGGCTTCCACGCCCTGCTGTCGCGCTACAGCGGCCAGGACGACGTGGTGGTCGGCTCGCCCATCTCCGGCCGCAACCACCGCGAGGTGGAGGGGCTCATCGGCTTCTTCGTCAACGCCCTGCCCCTGCGCGTGAAGGTCTCCGGCGCCGAGTCCTTCCAGGTCCTCCTCGCCCGTGTTCGCGAGACGTGCCTGGGCGCGTACGCGCACCAGGAGGTGCCCTTCGAGCAACTGGTGGACGCGCTCCAGACGCCGCGAGACCTGAGCCGCACGCCCGTGTTCCAGGCCGTGTTCGCGCTCTTCAAGGACTTCCCCGGCTTCCCCCTGCGAGGGCTGGAGACGGCGCCGGTGCCCTTCGATCCAGGGCTCGCGAAGCACGACCTCACCCTGTTCATGCGCGAATCCGCCACCGGGTTGCTGACGCACTGGGAATACAACACCGCGCTCTTCGACGCGGCGACGGTGGAGCGCATGGCCGGGCACTACCTGCGCCTGCTGGAGCAGGTGACGCGAAACCCGGAGCGTCCGCTCGCGTCGCTGTCGCTGCTGACGGAGGCGGAGCGCCAGCAACTCCTCGTCGAGTGGAACAACACCACGCTCGATGTCCCCTCGGACCTGCGCGTGCCCACGCGCATCGCGGAGCAGGCTCGGCTGAGGCCGGAGGCGCTCGCGCTGGCGGGCGACGGGCAGCGGCTGACGTTCGGGGAGCTGGAGGCCCGGTCGAACCAGCTCGCGAACCTGCTGCGCACGCAAGGTGTGATGCCGGAGACCGTGGTCGCCCTGTGCGTGGACCGCACGCCCGGCTACGTGTGGGGCGCGCTGGGCATCCTCAAGTCGGGCGGGGCCTATCTGCCCATGGACCTGACGTGGCCGGAGGCCTGGTGGCGGCACGTGCTCACGGACAGTGGCGCGCGCATCGTCGTCACGCGGCAGGCCTTCGCCTCCCGCTTCGAGGGATGCGGAGTGCGCGTGCTCTGCCTGGACGCGGAGCCAGCACTGGAGGCACAGGCAGTCACCGCGCCCGGCGTGACCCTGCACGCGGAGGCGATGGCCTACGTCATCTACACGTCGGGCAGCACCGGCCGGCCCAAGGGCGTCGCGGTGACACACGGGACGTTGGCGAACCTCGTCACGGGGCTCGGCACGGCGGCGGGGATTGGATCGGGAGACCGGGCCACGCTGCTGACGGGGCTCGCGTTCGACGCGACCGTCTTCGAGACCTGGCCGTCGCTCTCGCATGGCGCCAGCCTCCATCTGCCCACGGACGAGGTGCGTGCGGAGCCCGCGCGGCTGGTGCGGTGGCTCGCGGCGGAGGGAATCACGCTCACCACGCTGCCCACGCCCATGGCGGAGGCGGCGCTGGAGCAGCCATGGCCGTCCGGCATGCCGCTGCGCCGGGTGCACGTGGCCGGTGACGTGCTGCACCGCCGTCCGGGGCCCTCCGTTCCGGGACAGTGGCTCAACTGCTACGGCCCCACGGAGAACACCGTCATCGCGACCTCCGGCGTCGTGAAGCCCGAAGCGCCCGAGGGCCTACTGCCCCCCATCGGAAGCCCGGAGCCCAACGTGCGCGTGTACGTGCTGGATGGCACGGGACACCCCGTGCCGGTGGGCCTGTGGGGCGAGCTGTTCCTGGGAGGCGCCCAGGTGGCACGCGGTTACCTGGGCCAGCCCGCGCTCACGGCGGAGCGCTTCGGACCGGATCCATTCTCCCGCGAGCCCGGCGCGCGCCTGTACCGCACGGGCGACGTGGTGCGGTGGCTCGCGGATGGGACGCTGGAGTTCCGGGGCCGCGCGGACTCGCAGGTGAAGCTGCGGGGCTTCCGCATCGAACTGGGCGAGGTGGAGGCCGCGCTGCTCTCGCAGCCCTCGGTGAAGGAAGCAGTAGCGCAGGTGCGAGAGGACGTGCCGGGACAGCGCCGACTGGTCGCGTACCTGGTGCTCCGCGAAGAGGCCACGTTCGCGGTGGACGCGCTGCGGGCCTCGCTGCGCCGCTCGCTCGCGGAGCACGCGGTGCCGTCGGCGTTCGTGGTGTTGGAGCGGCTGCCCCTCACCGCGAACGGCAAGCTGGACCGCAAGGCCCTGCCCGCGCCGGACGTGCACCGGCCCGAGCTGAGTGAGGACTACCGCGTCCCCGAGGCAGGCCTGGAGCAGACGCTGGCCGCGCTCTGGGCCGAAGTGCTGGGACGGGAGCGCGTGGGCGCGAGTGACAACTTCTTCGACCTGGGCGGCAACTCGCTGCTGCTCCAGTCCGTGCACGCGAAGCTGGAAGCGCAGGTGGGCCGCAAGGTCCCGCTGGTCACGCTCTTTCAGTACCCCACGGTGCGCGCGCTCGCCGGACACCTGTCACCGCCGAAAGACACGCCACCGGCGGCGGCTCCCGCACCCGCGCAGGACCCGGGAGCACAACGGCGGGACAACCTGCGGCGCATGGCCCAACGGCGCGGACGTCCGGGTTCCAGCTGAGCGTCTCGCTCACGAAAGGAAGGCCGCGAGCTTCGCGCCCAGCCCTTCGGCGTTCCCGCCCGTGAGCATCGACTGGTGGTCGCCGGGCACGGTCTCCACCCGGACCACCGCGCCCGAGTCCAGCCATTCGAGCTCCACGTGCTTCGGCATGTGCTCGATGACCGTCGCCGCGCGGAAGAACTGGAGGGTGCCGCCCTCGAAGCGGGGCATGGGGTAGTCGCGCAGGGCCGTCATGTTCGCCTCCCAGACGCGCACGTAGCGCCGCTGCTGCTCTGGATCCGCGAGGACCTGCTCCTGCGCGAAGCCCACTCCGCCAACTCGGGCTCGGGCGATGTCCCCGGGGCCCGGCGTGTCGAGCATCGCGCACAGCGGCACCACGTGGCCTTCCGCCGTCAGCCGACGGGCCATCTCGTAGACCACCGCGCCGCCGAACGACGCGCCCACCAGCAGGTACGGACCCACGGGCTGCAACGCGCGCAGGCCTTCCAAATAGGCCGTCGCCATCTCGTCGACGGACGTGTGCAGCGGCCCGTCTGGCTCCAGCCCCCGGGACTCGAAGGCGTAGGCGGTCCGGCCCGCGTCGATGGCTCGCGCCAGGTCGCGGTAGAACACCGCCTGACCTCCGGCCGCGTGCACGAAGAAGAGCGGCGGACCGCGAGTGCCCTGCTGGAGCAACGCGACCCCGGGGGGCAGGGACCGGCCCTCCTCCCGTCCTCCCAGCTTCCGGGCCAACAGCTCCACCGTGGGCGCGGTCAGCATCTCCTTCAGCGCGAGCCGCTTGCCGAAGCGCTCGGAGATCATCGCGAGCAGCCGGAGCGCGACCAGCGAGTCGCCGCCCAACGCGAAGAAGTCGTCGCGGATGCCCACGTCGTCCAGGCGGAACAGCGTCTGGAAGCACTCGACCAGGGACTGCTCCGTGGCGTCACGGGGTGCCACGCGCTCACCGCGACGGGGAGCACTTCCCTTCGGCTTCGAGGAGCCGGTCGCCTTCGCCTTGGCCGCCATGGCGTCGCGAGTAACGGGGCTCGGCGCGGCGTCGTCCAGGCTGTAGTGCTCGCGGTCGAAGCTGTAGGTCGGCAGGTCCACGCGCCGACGCCGCTCGCCGTCCCGGATGCGTTCCCAGTCCACGTCCACGCCCGCGGCCCACGCTTCGCCCAGGGCCGCCAGAGCGCTCCCGGGCGCATCGCCCTTCGTCGGCAGGGTGGCCAGCACGGGCTGCGTCTTGCGCGCCGGATGCTGCCGCGCGAGCGCGGTGAGCGTCGTGCCCGGGCCCACTTCAATCAATGCTCGGTCGCCGGATTCCAGCAGGCAGCCCAGCGCGTCGGAGAAGCGAACCGTGTGCCGCAGGTGCCGTACCCAATAGTCCGGCGACGTCGCCTCGCGCTCCTGGAGCCACCGGCCGGTGAGGCTGGACACGACGGGCAGCGAGGGCGCGCGGAGCTTCACGCGGGCCACTTCACGCGCGAAGCCTTCCAGGTACGGCTCCATCATCGAGGAGTGCGCGGCGCGCGCGTAGCGCACCCGCTTGTGCTCGATGCCCCGCGCCGTCAGCGCCTGCTCCGCGGCCTCCAGCTCCGGCAGCGGTCCGGAGAGGACACAGGTCTCCGGGCCGTTGATGGCCGCCACCGACACGGCCGGCCCCACGAGCTCCGAGACCTGCTCCACGGGCGCGAGCACGGACACCATCCCGCCCGAGGGCATCGCCTCCATCAACCGTCCGCGAGCGACGACGAGGCCCAGCGCCTCCTCCAGCGTGAACACACCCGCGAGGCACGCGGCCACGTATTCGCCGAGCGAGTGCCCCAGCAGCGCCTCCGGCTTCACGCCCCACGACAGCCACAGCTGCGCGAGCGCCCAGTCGCAGACGAACAGCGCGGGCTGGGACCACAGCGGCCGGTCCAGCTCACGGGCCGCCGCGTCGAAGCGCTCGGGTCCGGCGAAGAGGATGTCGCGGAGGTCCGCGCCCATGGGACCACGAAGCCACTCCGAGCACCTATCAATGGCCGCGCGGAACGCGGGCTCACGAAGGAACGACTCGCCCATGTTCACCCGCTGCGCACCGCCGCCCGGGAACAAGAAGGCCACGCCGCGAGACTCGCCCTCGTCGAACACGGTGCGGATCCGAGGAGGCGCATCCTCACCGGCGGAGGACCGCCCCTCCAGGAGCGCCGCCGAGTCCTCGCCCTGGCGGACCACGACGAAGCGGCGCCACGGGAAGCGCGCACGCCCCACCTGCAACGTATGAGCGACGTCCGCGAGCCAGGCGCCCGAGGCCCCCTTCACACGCTCCGCGAGCGCCGCGGTCATCCGCTCCAGTGCCCCCTCCGTCTTCGCGGACAAGAGCAGCACCTCTTCCCCGCGCCGGGGCGCATCCGTCTCTGGAAGAGCCGGCGCCTCCTGCAACACCACGTGCGCGTTCGTGCCCCCAATCCCCAGCGCCGTCACCCCCGCGCGCAGCGGCAACGGGCCCTCCCAAGCACGCGTGCTCCCCACCACCTGGAAGGGACTGCCCTCCAGCTCCAGCATCGGATGCGGCTTCGTGAAGTTCAGCGTCGGAGGCAGCGTGCGGTGCTCCATCGACAGCACCGTCTTGATGACCCCCGCCACGCCCGCCGCCGCGTCCAGGTGCCCGAAGTTGCTCTTCACCGCGCCCAGGCCACACGCGCCCGGCGCAGCCCCCTGGAACACCTGCTTGAGCGCCGCGACCTCAATCGGATCCCCCAACGCCGTCGCAGTCCCGTGCGCCTCCACATAGGACACGTCCGACGGCGCCACCCCCGCCACCGACAGCGCCTCGCGGATCACCGCCGCCTGCCCCTGCACCGAAGGCGCCGCGAACCCCGTCTTCGCGCCCCCGTCGTTGTTCAGCGCCGTGCCCAGCACGATGGCGCGGATGCTGTCCCGGTCCGCCACCGCGTCCGCCAGCCGCTTGAGCACCAGCATCCCCACGCCATTGCCCACCGCGGTGCCCGCCGCGTTCACGTCGAAGGGCCGGCAGCGCCCATCCGGCGCCAGGATGCCGCCCTCCTGGTTGCGATGCGCTCCCAGCTGCGGCGTGCGGATGGACACGCCTCCCGCGAGCGCCAGGTCGCACTCACCCGCGAGCAGCGACTGACAGGCCAGGTGCAACGCCACCAACGACGTGGAACACGCCGTCTGCACCGTCATCGCCGGACCCGTCAGGTCCAGCTCGTACGACACCCGCGTGGCGAGGAAGTCCCCGGAGAGCCCCAGCGCCTCCCCGGGGACTTCATCACCAC
>NZ_RAWN01000205.1:0-16145 GCF_003668895.1 Corallococcus sp. AB045 | reverse complement strand
CGCCCTCGCCCCCTGCGCCAGCCGGCGCGCCGCCCACGCCGCCGTGAAGATGGCCCCCAGCGCCGCGAACCCGCCCAGGAACGCCACCGGCAACGTCAGGTCCCGCTGCAACGGATGGATGCGCGCGCGCACCCGCGCAGCGCCCCGGTACTCGCCCGACAGCTCCAGGTCGTCCGCCAGCGACGACAGGTTCTTCTCCAGCCGCAGCTGCAACGTGGCGATGCTCGTGATGCAGGTGATGAGCAGCGCGGACACGACGATGGCCGGCAGGAACCAGCTCTGCCGGGGCAGGAACAGCCCCTCACCGGCGGGGCGCTCGTGCGGCGCGCGGCGGAACGCCTCCAGCGTCACCGCCGCCAGCGCCTTCTCGTAGAGCATGTACATGATGGGCGCGCTGAAGAGCCCCGCGCTCATCGCCACCGCCACGCCCACCAGGATGACGCGCGGCGGCCGGTCCAGCGCCAGGCCAATGGCGCCGTTGAAGAAGATGCCGCCCAGGAACCAGCCCGCCTGTGCCTCCACGAACGTGAGCACACCCGGCAGCCGCAACAGCCGCCCCAGCCGCTCCGCGGGGCTCGCCTTCGCCTCCACCGCGTGCCGCAACAGCGCACCCACCGCGCCAATGGGCACCACCAACGCCAGCCCGCCAATGACGATGGGCGTGACGACGCCCAGCACGAACCCCGCGTGGCTCGCGTCCACGTCCAGCAGCTGCATGTCGACGTAGATGGCCGGCGCCACCGCCACCGTGACGACCAGCGTGCGCAGCAACAGCAGCTTGAAGAGCAGCGCCTGGGTCGAGGGGTGTGATGGCTGTGTCATCGGGTGACGGATCCGGTTGAACGGCTCAAGCCTGCGGGCGAAGTGCGGGTGCGTCAATGCAACGTCTTCGTCTCGCCATCCAGACTCCCGGGTCTCCGTGGATAACAGGGACGCAACGGGTGGGGAGGGCCGGGCGCGTGTCGTTTCACCGCGCGCCCCGCATTGTTCATTGCCTGACATTCCGGCCTGTCCCGGCCCGAGCAGGGCGGCCGTGCGGACGAGCCACCGTCACCTGCCGCGCGGCCATGACGTGCGCACGTTGTCCTCCTCAACGATTCACACACCGACGTCAGGAGGACGCCATGGGCGAGTGGACTGACAAGGCCAAGGGCAAGGTGAAGGAAACCGTGGGCGTGGCGACCGGCGACCGTTCGCTGGAAGCCGAAGGCAAGGCGGACACGCTCAAGGGCAAGGTCAAGGGCGTGGTCGAGGACGTGAAGCACGCCATCAAGGACAAGACCGACGAGCGTGAGGAAGTGCGCCGAGGTGACGCGGATCCGTATCAGCGCTAGCGACACACCTCACACCGCCGTTGAAACTGTTCGGGCCGCGGAAGCCATGGCTTCCCGCGGCCCGAGCTGTCTTCAGCGGTGTGTGCTCACGGCCGCATCTTTTCGCAGGGACACGCCACCTCCAGGAAGGTGGTGGACTTCCCGCTGAGCATCACCCAGAGACAGCGCAACACACAGGCTGTTCCGAACTCCCGGTAGATGAGTCCCAGGTTGGCAACCACCTCACGTCCGGTGATGACCCCTCGCATGTTCCCGCTCCCTTGCGACCTGCCGTCCGACCCGCCGCCCATGGCCTCGTGAGAGGCCGGTCAGAGCTCTTTGCAAAGGGCTGGCCGAGCCTCCGAAAGCGCCCCCATTCCCCAGGGTCCAGCGGTGAACGTCTCAAACCGTTGAATTAGCGGCCCTGAACGCACGCCTGCCCTGGAGTCCTTGAACGAAGCGGTGCGGCGCCCTGAAAACGTTACAGAAAAAGGACGCCGTCCAGAGGATGGAAGGCCTGTCCGCCTGCCCCTGCCGGAGCGTCCCGCCGGGCCACGCCGCTCGCGTGCCCCGCCGCCCGGCTGCGGACGCAGCGTCCCCGCAGAAGACGGGTGGCACATCCACCGACGGGTCTGAATGTATGTCCATGAGGGCCCGCGTGAGGCGGCAGGTCCTTCCGCGCGGTGTGTCCCAGCGGTGAGGTGGAAGGGAGTCGAGATGAGGCCAAACGTGTCTTCCAGAAGGAGCCTGCCCCTGCTGCCCGACGGCTTCCTCCGCGCACAGCGGGGGCTGCGGCGGGTGGCGGTGGGGTTGGACTTCTCCCTGCAATCCGAGTTCGCGCTCGCCCGCGCGCTGCGTCTTCCGCTCGCGCAGGGGGCGGCCTTCAGCGTGCTGCACGTGAGCCCGCGGTTGGACGGCCACACCGGCCCGGATGGAGCGGTGGACGGCGAGCAGTGCCTGCGCCGGTCGGTGACCTCCGCGGCGAAGCGGCTGCGGCAGCGGCCGGACGTGGACGTGCGCGAGGAGCTGCGCACGGGTGACGCTCCGCACGAGGCGGCGGGGCTGGCGAAGGACCAGGGCGTGGAGGTGCTGGTGGTGGGCCGGCCGCACCTGGTCCATCCGGTGAAGCCGCTGCCGGAGGACGCCATGGTGATGCGGCTGGTGCGGGAGGTGGACGCGTCCGTGCTGGTGGTGATGCCGCACCCGGGCCGCGTCTACCACCGGCCCCTCGTCGCGGTGAACTTCTCGCGGGAGTCCCGCCGCGCGCTGGAGCTGACGATGCGCCTGTGTCCGGCCTCGACCCCCATCGAGGTGCTGCACGTGGTGGACCTGCGCGACGAGGAGGAGGCCCTGCGCCTTGAGGACGCCCCCGTGACGCAGCAACTGCGGCTGCGGCAGGAGCATGAGGACGTGGCGCGAAGGGCGCTCGGACGCTTCCTCGCGCCGTACCGGGAGACGGGCCGGGCGCTGGAGATCCGCCTGCGCTTCGGAGACCCCTGCGAGTGCATCCTCGCGGAGGCCCGGGATTGCGACTCGGACCTGCTCACGCTGGGCATGTCCTCGGCGAATCCGCCCACCGCGTTGACCGAGGGCGTGCTGCGGCACTCACGCTGCGACGTGCTCATCTCGCGGCACGCCGCCCCGCCCGCCGCCCTGCCGGACGGCGGGAGCCCACCGGCTTCCTGAAAGCAGGGAAGTCCAGCGCGGCGGGTGTCGAGGCGTTATGAGGGGCGGCACCTTGCCACGCCCCTTGCCGACACCCCCGCCTTCGCTCCGGGCCCGCTTGAAGAACGCGGGCGTCCTCTTCAAGCAGCTGCCCGGCACCTTCCGCCTCTTCTGGCGGGCGAGCCCCCGGGGCGCGGTGGTGCTGGGCGTGCTCACGCTGGTGGCGGCGGTGCTGCCGGCGGGCATCGCGTGGGTGGGCAAGCTCATCGTCGACACGGTGGTGGCCGCGGCGAAGGGCGACGCGGCGGCGAGCTCGCGCGTGGTGGGGCTCGTCGCCACGGAGTTCGCGCTGATGGTGGCCTCCGCGGTGGTGGACCGGGGCCTCACGCTCACGAAGGACCTCCTGCGCGCGCACCTGGGCAACCTGCTCAACGAGCGCATCCTCCAGAAGGCGCTGGACCTGGAGCTCAAGCACTTCGAGGACTCGGACACCTACGACAAGATGCAGAACGCGCGGCGGGAGGCGAACGCGCGCCCGCTGTCGCTGGTGATGCAGGCGTTCAGCATCGTGCGCAACGTCATCACCCTGTCCACCTACGCGGTGCTGCTCGTGGCGCTGTCGCCGTGGAGCGTGGTGGTGCTGCTCGCCGCGTCCGTCCCCGCGTTCATCGCGGAGGCGCGGCTGGCGGCGGAGGGCTTCCGGCTGTACTCGTGGCGCGCGCCGGAGGGCCGCAAGCTCAACTACCTGGAGTGGATCCTCACGCGCGACAGCACCGTGAAGGAGGTGAAGCTCTTCGGGTTGGGGCCGCTGGTGCTGGGCCGCTACCGCGAGCTGTTCCAGAAGTTCTTCGCGGAGGACCGGGCGCTCGCGCGCAAGCGCATGGTGTGGGGCCTGGGCCTGGGCCTGCTGTCGCTGGCGGCCTTCTACGGCTGCTACCTGTTCGTGGCGAGCCGCGCGGCTGACGGCGGCATCTCCGTGGGTGACATGGTGCTGTACCTGGCGGTGTTCCGGCAGGGACAGGCCGCGTTCCAGGGCATCCTCACCAGCGTGGGCTCCATGTACGAGGACGCGCTCTTCATGAGCAACCTCTTCGCCTACCTGGACATCCCCACGTTGGAGAGCGCGCCGCGGGTGCTGCCCGCCGTCTCAGCGCCGCGCGGAAGGAGCAACGCCATCGAGCTGCGCGACGTGTCCTTCCGCTACGCGGGCAAGGACGCGTGGGCGCTGCGCAACGTGAACCTCACGCTCAAGCCCGGCCAGAAGCTGGCGCTGGTGGGAGAGAACGGCGCGGGGAAGAGCACGCTGGTGAAGCTGCTCCTGCGCATGTACGAGCCCACGGAGGGGCAGATTCTCTACGGCGGCGTGGACATGGCGGGGATGGACGCGGATGACCTGCGCAGCCGCTTCGGGGCGGTGTTCCAGGACTTCGTGCGCTACCAGTTCAGCGTGTCGGAGAACATCGGCCTGGGACACGTGCCCGCGCTGGAGGACCGGCCGCGCATCGAACGGGCGGCGGAGCAGGGCGGGGCGAACTCCGTCATCGCGGCCCTGCCGGCCCAGTACGACACGATGCTGGGCGGCTGGTTCGAGAAGGGCCAGGAGCTGTCCAGCGGCCAGTGGCAGAAGCTGGCGGTGTCGCGCGCCTTCATGCGCGACGACGCGGAGGTGCTCATCCTGGACGAGCCCACGGCCAGCATCGACGCGGAGGCCGAGCACGCCCTCTTCGAGCGCTTCCAGGCGCTGGCCGCGGACCGCATCGCCATCGTGATTTCGCACCGCTTCTCCACGGTGCGCATGGCGGATCAGATCGCCGTGCTCCACAACGGCACGGTGCAGGAGCTGGGCAGCCACGACGAGCTGATGGCGCTGGACGGGCGGTACGCGCACCTGTTCCGGCTGCAGGCGCGCGGCTACCGGGACTGAAGGCTCAGGCCTGGGCCTTGGCGCCGCCGGGAAGGTGGTCCCGGATGACGCCCAGGAAGTAGGGCTTGCCGTAGTACTGGCTCATCTTCCCCAGGAGCTTCCCGTTGCGGAACAGCAGGAAGGTGGGGATGCCGAACAGGCCGAAGCGGGTGGCCAGGGCCTCGTGTTCGTAGGCGTTGACCTTGACGACGCGCATGGGGGCGCCGTCCAGCTCCTTGAGGAGCTCCGGTTCGGCGGCGGCGTAGATGTCGCAGTTCGGGCAGCCGGGGCCCCAGAAGTCCACCACCACCAGCTCGTCGCGCGGTTCCATGACGAGCGAGTCGAAGGTCTCGGTCGTCGCTTCGATGCTTACGGGATGCGCCATGGCGCCCTTCCTAACGCCCGGGGGGACGGGCTTCCATCCGGGTTGCCTGGACCCGGGGCAGGCGGCCAGGAGGGATGGAGGGGGCGGGCGTGTCAGGTTGTCCAGATATGTCTACAGGGCGTCGGGTGGACGAAACCCGACATGCACACTGCTCACGGGGGCCCAAGGCGCCGTAAGGTGCGAGCCCTGGTGGCTGTCGATGTCGTGGAGGGGTCATGCACGAGTGGTTGGAGGCACTGCGCAAGTCGGCGAAGGCGACCTCGGAGGGTGTGCAGGCGGAAGAGGTCCGCCGCGCGGAGACGGAGTGCGGCGTCCCGTTCCCCGAGGACCTGGCGGACCTGTACCAGGCGCTCAACGGCGGTGAGTTCCAGGGCGAGGTGCGGCTGTTCCCGCTGCGTGGCGAGGAGGGGGCGCCCAGCGTCCTGGAGAAGACCCGGCTGATGGTGGTGGGCCTGCCCGCGGCGGGAGTGTGGCGCTTCGGGCTGAAGGGGGCGCACCGGCACCTGTTCGTCGCGCGCAAGTCCGCGATGGAGGAGCAGGGGGACGGCGGCGGGCCGCTGCCCGGCTGGGTGGACGCGCTGGACGGGGACACCTGGGTCTTCGGCACCTGGGACGGCGAGAAGAAGGAGATGCGGCTGTACCGCGCGCTCAAGGACATGCTCGAGGTGCTGATTCCGCCCGTGGAAGAGGTGGAGAGCTTCGGGGAGCGGACCTTCGCGCGCGCCATGAACGCCGTGCTCCAGGGCGCGCTGTCCGGTGCGGCCGCGCAGGCGGCGGAGGACGAGGAGGCGCACGCTGGCCGTGGCGGCGACTACTCGAGCGCCCTGGCCGCCCTGGCCCGTGACGCGGGCGAGGACGAGGAGGAGGAACTCGAAGCCGCGGAGGCCGCCGACGAGTTCGAAGCCGGGGAGGCCGAGGACGAGGAGGCCGAGGTGTCCAGCGAGGAGGAGCTGGAGGAGGAGCTGGAGGAGGAACTGGCCGAGGACACCGGTGAGGAGGAGGCCGAAGCCTCCGACGAGGAGGCTCCCGAGCAGGAGGAGTTGTTCGAGGAGCCCGAGCCCAAGCGCCCCGCCGTGAAGAAGGCCCGACGCGAGAAGGCCGCCGCGGAGGTGCCGTCCGAGTCCGCCCGGAAGAGCACGCGCAAGGGGGCCGCGAAGAAGGCCGAAGCCTCCGAAGCGGAGGCCCCGAGCGAAGCCGGCTCCACCAGGGCAGGAGCGCGAAAGGCGGCCAGCAAGAAGGGCGCCGCGAAGAAGGCCGCTCCCGCGCGTGGAGCCGCCAAGAAGGCCACGGGCAAGGCCGCCGCGAAGAAGGGTGCTCAGACGCGCGGCGCCACCGCGAAGAAGTCCGCTGCGAAGAAGGGTGCCACCGCGAAGAAGGGTGCTCAGACGCGCGGCGCCGCCGCGAAGAAGGGCGCCACCGCGAAGAAGTCCGCTGCGAAGGGCGCGGCCCAGAAGCGCGGCGCCGCCGCGAAGAAGTCCGCTGCGAAGGGGGCCACCGCGAAGGGCGCGGCCCAGAAGCGCGGCGCCGTCGCGAAGAAGGGTGCCACCCCCAGGAAGGGCGCGGTCACGAAGAAGGCCGCCGCCAAGAAGGGCGCATCCACGCGCGGGGCCGCGAAGAAGGCCACGGGCAAGGCCGCCGCGAAGAAGTCCTCGCGCCGTAGGTCCTGAGTCGCACGGGGCCTCCCTCGAGGCCCCACCTGAAAACAAGGGGCGCGTCCCATGTCCGGGGACGCGCCCTGTTTTTACACCGCAACAGCCTGCTGGACCCGGCTACCCCTCGGGCAGCAGGTCCGGCGACTGGGCGCGCGGTCCGGGTTCGTCAGGCTGCGCGGTCAACTCGCGCTCCTCTTCCTCTTCATCGCCCCGGCCGAAGCGCTGGATCTGATCCGGCAGGATGTCCCGCGCATCCGCCTCCTCCTCCATGGGCGGCGACAGCGCCAGGTCCTGGTCCGAGATGTTGATCTCGTCCTCTCCGGTGTCCGGGTTCCGATGGCGCAGCGAGGTGGACTCGCCCACATCCTCGTCTCCGAGCTTGTTGAACTTCATGGGGTCTCCTCGACAGGGACGGTTGAGAAAAGCTTCCGTGTCCCCACGAAAATGGGCCCCCCGGACGGGAGCGGCAATGGACGCCGCCCGCCTGCCTGGCGGGCCCGGCCCCCCGTCAGCGAGGAGCCGTCGGCGGCTGGCCGTCAGTGCTGCCGGGCTTCACCTCCAGCAGCACCATCCCCAGCGCCAGCACCCGGGAGAGCGTCTCGCGCACCGTGTAGCGCCAGGGAGTCGCCCGCCCCTCGTCCGCCGCCACGCCCCACGCGTCGATGCCCACCGAGTTGGCGATGAAGAGCGCCCGCGACAGGTGGAAGCGCTGCGTGACGAGCACCGCCCGGTTCGCGCCGAACACCGAGTGCGCCCGCAGGCAGCTGTCGTAGGTGGACAGCCCCGCCTCGTCCCCCACCACCGCGTCCTCCGGCACCCCGTGCTCCAGCAGGTAGCGCCGCATGGCCCGCGTCTCGTTGTGGAAGGGCGCGGAGTTGTCCCCGCTCACCAGCAGCGACCGCACCTTGCCCTGCCGCCAGAGCGCGATGGCCGCGTCCAGCCGCTGCGCCAGCACCGGCGACGGCACCGCGCCCGGCGCCAGCCCCGCCCCGAACACCAGGGCCACGGGGGCCTCCGGCGCGACCGCCAGCGGCACGATGCGGCCCTGGTAGCGCAGGCGCACGAAGTGGGACAGACCCAGCAGGACGGCCAGGGCCAGCCCGAGCAGCCCCAGGCCCCTGCGTACCCACACCCTGGTCGTGCCGCCAGCCTTCATGGACCCCGCGGAACAGTCGGAAGGGGCCATTCTCTTCCGGCGCCCCCCGCTCGGAAAGCACCACCCGCGGTCCTCTGCCGGGAACTGGTCACGCCCGCCCGGCCCCCTGACGGCTGTGGCGGCGGGCTTTGGAGGCCGGCAGGGGGGCTACGTCCGGGCACCCCGCCGTTGACCGGCCCCCGCCCCGCCTATATAGGGGGCCCGCCGTCCCTCATGGCCAGCCCGGGCTGTCACGGGGCGCGCGCCGCACGTCTCAGAGGAGTTTCCGGTCCATGGCGTCCCTTCGCGACATCCGCAAGCGCATCCGCTCGGTGAAGAACACGCGGCAGATCACCAAGGCCATGAAGATGGTCTCCGCCGCGAAGCTCCGGAAGGCGCAGGACGCCATCCTCGCCGCCCGCCCGTACGCGCAGACGCTGGAGCAGATCATCTCCGAGCTGGCCGTGCGCTCCGCCGACCAGGAGCTGGCGCACCCGCTGCTCGCCACCCGCCCCATCCGCCGCGTGGAGCTGCTGCTCCTCACGTCCGACCGCGGCCTCGCCGGCGGCTTCAACTCCAACGTCATCCGCCGCGCCAACCGCTACCTGTACGAGAACAGCAACCTCCAGGTGCGCGTCTCCACGGTGGGCCGCAAGGGCAACGACTTCTTCCGCAACCGCGGCCAGTCCATCCGCAAGGACTTCGCCGGCCTGTACGCGACGCTGAACTACCGCTCCGCCGCCAACGTCGCGGAAGAGCTGGCCGCCGCCTTCCTCAACGACGAGGTCGACGCGGTCTACGTCGTCTACAACGAGTTCGTCTCCGCCATCACCCAGAACGTGGTCGTGTCGCAGCTGCTGCCGCTGCAGCCCGCCACGGCGAAGGCCGCCGCCACGCCCACCCCGGAGACCGTGGCCGCCGCGCCCGCCCTGGTGGACTTCAAGTACGAGCCGTCCCGCCAGGCCGTGCTGGACCGGCTGGTGCCCCAGGCGGTGAACATCAAGCTGTACCGGGCGCTGCTGGAGAGCGTGGCCAGCGAGCAGGGCGCGCGCATGAGCGCCATGGAGAACGCCACCAACAACGCCACGGACATGATCTCCAGCTACACCCTGCTCTACAACCGCACCCGCCAGGCGGTCATCACCAAGGAGCTCATGGAGATCGTCTCCGGCGCCGAGGCCCTCAAGTAGCCCGCCTCCCACCCGGCCGTCCCCCGGCTTCAGACTCAAGGGCCCGATGCTTCGCGCTCCCACGAGCGCTTGGCAGCACGGGCCCTTCGTGTTTCCAGACCCCCACTCAGGCCCCCCACCGGGCAGGCGGGGCAGAGGGACACGGCAAGGGACTGGCGTACGGGACACCGCTCCGCTAAGCGGGACTTACGTGCGCGGACCCGGGAGGCTTGACCCTGCCGGGCACCCCCCGGTAAAGGGGGCCCGCCCACACCCCTCTTCGGGGTTCGATTTCCTGACGGGCGGCGGCGCCCCGGCCGCTCGCCACACGAGACAAGGCAGAGGAGTCCCATGAGCGCTCAAGTCCCGACGACTGGCAAGATCACGCAGGTTCTCGGCCCCGTGGTCGACGTGGAGTTCCCGCCCGGCGGGCTCCCTGAGGTGTACGCCGCCCTCAAGCTGACCAACCCCAACCTGGGCGCGGAGAAGGACAACCTCACCATCGAGGTGGCGCAGCACCTGGGCGAGAACACCGTGCGCTGCATCGCCATGGACTCCACCGAGGGCCTGGGCCGCGGCATGCCGGTGCGCAGCACGGGCGCCCCCATCCAGGTGCCGGTGGGCAAGGCCACCCTGGGCCGCATCATGAACGTCACCGGCGAGCCGGTGGACGAAATGGGCCCGGTGAACGCCACCGAGTACTGGCCCATCCACCGCGCCCCCCCTCCGTTCACGGAGCAGGACGTGCGCGTGCAGATGTTCGAGACCGGCATCAAGGTCATCGACCTGCTCGCCCCCTACACCCGTGGCGGCAAGATCGGCCTGTTCGGCGGCGCCGGCGTGGGCAAGACGGTGCTCCTGCAGGAGCTCATCCGCAACGTGGCCGTGGAGCGCGGCGGCTTCTCCGTGTTCGCCGGCGTCGGTGAGCGCACCCGCGAAGGCAACGACCTGTACCACGAGATGCAGGAGACCAAGGTCATCCAGACCGACAACCTGGAGAAGAGCCAGGCGGTCCTCGTGTACGGCCAGATGAACGAGCCGCCCGGCGCCCGCGCCCGCGTGGCCCTCTCCGCGCTGACCATGGCGGAGTACTTCCGCGACGTGGAGGGCCGTGACGTGCTCCTCTTCGTGGACAACATCTTCCGCTTCACCCAGGCCGGCTCGGAAGTGTCCGCCCTCCTGGGCCGCATCCCCAGCGCGGTGGGTTACCAGCCCACGCTCGCCACGGAGATGGGCGGCCTGCAGGAGCGCATCACCTCCACCACCAAGGGCTCCATCACCTCCGTGCAGGCCATCTACGTGCCCGCGGACGACCTGACGGACCCGGCCCCCGCGACCGCGTTCGCCCACCTGGACGCGACCACGGTGCTCAGCCGCTCCATCGCGGAGCTCGCCATCTTCCCCGCCGTGGACGCGCTGGACTCCACCAGCCGCATCCTGTCCGCGGACGTGCTGGGCGCCGAGCACTACTCCGTGGCCCGCCGCGTCCAGGGTGTCCTGCAGCGCTACAAGGAGCTCCAGGACATCATCGCCATCCTCGGCATGGACGAGCTGTCCGAAGAGGACAAGCTGTCCGTGGCGCGCGCCCGGAAGATCCAGCGCTTCCTGTCCCAGCCGTTCTTCGTCGCCAAGGTCTTCACGGGCCTGGACGGCCGCTACGTGAAGCTCCAGGACACCATCCGCAGCTTCAAGGAGATCGTGGACGGCAAGCACGACGACCTCCCGGAGTCCGCCTTCTACATGGTGGGCACCATCGAAGAGGCGCGGGAGAAGGCCAGCAGGCTGGCGGCGGCGTAAGGTAAAGCTCCCATGCGCCTGACCGTCGCGCTCGCCTTGCTCGTCTGTGGTGCCGCGCCTTCCGCCCTGGCGGGGGAGCGCGGCAGCCGGGCTCGGGTGAGCGCGAACGGCCTCTACAGCGTCCGCTCGGTGGACGTGGGCGTGGGGAAGTGCCGGCTGGAGGTGCTCAAGGAGAGCGGGCCCCTCTGGTCGGCGGACGTGTGCGTGGGGACGGTGGACGACCTCTACTTCGCGTCCAACGACGGGGAGAAGGTCTGGGTGCTCTACCCGCTGGTGGAGAAGGGCAAGCCGCTCCCCAGCAAGGGCAAGAAGAAGCCGAAGGGCCAGAGCCTGGCGTGGGCGCGGGTGATGGTGGCGGCCCAGTTCGACCGCACCGGGCAGAAGCTCCAGGAGCGGCGGCTGACGGAGCTGATGACGACGAAGCAGCTTCCGGAAGTGCGGCAGCTGGCCCACCACCTCAAGTGGCTGGAGGGCACGCTGGGCATCCCGGGCAAGGGCCCCCGCCTGACGGACGCCGGGGTGTTGGAGTTCGAGCCGGTGGGCGCGCAGACCCAGCGGCTGACTTTCTGATGCGGTAGTGCGGTAGCACGAGGACCTTCATGGCCAAGCTGACTGTCGAGATCGTCACCCCCGAGAAGCGCATCCTGTCCGTGCAGGCCGACGAGGCCATCGTGCCGGGCGGAGAGGGCCTGTTCGGCGTGCGTCCCGGCCACACGCCGTTCCTGTCGCTGGTGGAGCCGGGCACGCTCACCCTCATCGAGGCGGGCAAGCAGGACCGCTACTTCGTGGCGGGCGGCTTCGTGGAGGTGAGCAACGACAAGGTGCTGGTGCTGGCGGACGCCGCCGAGCACGTCAACGGCATCGACGTCGCGGGTGCCCGCCGCCGCATGGAAGAGGCCCAGGCGCGCCTCAAGGACCTGAACGCCGCGGACGCGCGCTACGCGCTGGAGCAGGCCGCGGTGCGCCGCGAGGCCGCGCGTATCAGCGCCTCCGAGTCCCGCTAGGGATTCACCCGCGAGCCCCTTCCCGGGCGCGCGTGCAGCACCGGAAGGGTGGTGCTCCGAATCCCCCAAGGACGTGGGGGCCGGCGCCCCACCCTTTTCGCGTTCCGGGGCTCGGACGGCGCATGATGCGGCTCAAGTCATGAGCACGCCCGAGTCGCCCGTCCTGGAGCTGTTCCACCGCATCGCGGATCCTCCGTCCGCCACCGCGCGCCGCTTCGTCACGGACCACGCGCTGGAGGACCGGGTGCGCTTCCGCAACCTCACCTACGAAGAGGTGGAGAAGGACTGGCGCGAGCGCGGCGGCCATACGTCCCCCGCGCTGTGGGACGGCACGCGGCTGCACCAGGGCGCGGAGGCCGTGGTGGCGCGCTTGATGGCGGTGGTGAACCTGGGCCGCGACGACGCGTGATCCGCGTGGACGAAGTGAAGTCGCGCGCGTCAAGGTGAACACCTGAGCCCGTGGGCAGCGCACGCGCACGGCGCCTTGCGCACCCACGCGCGGCCACCCGTGCGTCCCTTTCGGTCCATGCGCAGCATTCGAAGTTGGACATGCACGCGTGCTCGCGCGTTTCAACAGGCCCGCCTGCTTGCTGAAACGCAGCGGGATGCGATAGCTACCGCGCCCCCGGTTGCGCCGTGGTGACGGCAGAGGAGGCGGACAGTGGCGACGCGCGTGGTGCAATCCAGCGGGACCTTTCTTGTCCAGCGCTCCACCGCACCCGCTCCGTGCACGTCAAGGCCCCATGATCGATCCGCCATCACGTCGCGCGCCCTCGCAGCGTTCATCTCGGTGCTCGTCCTTGGCTGAGGCTCGGGTAATCTCCGCCCCTCCGATGCCGCTGACTCCCGCAGACCGCCAGGACAGGTTCCATGCGGCATTTCTCGGGCTCGCCATTGGGGATGCGCTCGGCTTTCCGCTGAGGGGCATCCCCCCGGCGAGCCTGGCGCGGCTGCCCGGCCTGGCGGAGGACTTCGCGCCCCGGCCGCGCGGCAAGTTCGCCAAGGGCCAGTTCAGCGACGACACGCAGCTCCTGCTCGCGGCCGCGGAGAGCGTCATCCGCGAGGGCAAGGTGGACGGCCGCAGCGCGGCGCTGCACCTGGCGTGGCTGTGGCAGGAGGGCATCATCCTCCAGCCGCCGCGCAGCCTGTCGGAATCGCTGCAGCGGCTGGCCAGCGGCACGCCGTGGATGAGCGCGGGGGCTCCGCTCGGCACGAAGTGCCCGTCGGTGCTCAGCCGCGCGCTGGTGGTGGGGCTCTTCGAAAGCGGCCAGCGAGCGCGCCTGCCGCACGACGCGGGCGTGCTCACCGTCATCACGCACAAGGACCCCGTCTGCGCCGCCGCCGCGGCCGCGTTCGCGCAGGCCGTGGCGCTGGGCATGGAGCAGGAGGCCCTCACGCCCGCGGCCTTCTGCGAGGCCCTGGCGCTGTCCGCCGCCGTGCACGACAAGAACCTGGCGGAGGAGATCCGCCACCTGCCGCGCCTGCTGACGTGGGACACCCAGCGCGCGCTCAACCAGCTGCGCAAGGTGGGCGTGCCCCCCAGCGAGCTGAAGGGCGTGGACGGTCTGCCGTGCCACGTGGTGCCGGTGCTGCTCACGTCGCTGTACGCGACGCTGAAGGTGCCGCACGACTTCCGCGAGGCCGTGGTCCTCACGCTGCGCTGCGGCGGCGAGGCGGACGTGGCCGCGGCCCTCACCGGCGCCCTGCTGGGCGCGCACCTGGGCACCCGCGCCATCCCGGCCCGCCTGCGCAAGCAGGTGCTGTACGCGGAGAACCTGCTGGACACCTCGGACCGCCTGTTCCGGGCCCGCCAGGTGCGCGAGACGCTGGCCACGGCCATCGCGCATCAGAAGACCCGCCGCTAGCCGCCAGCCCCGCCCCGCTCCGCCCGGAAGGGTGGGGGCACCAGGCAGGCAGCCGGACGTGGATGGGGTGTGCGGCGGGACTTCTCCCACACACCCTTCCTGACCACCTTGAGGGACAGACCCGGGACAGCCGGGACGCCAGGCAGGCGTCCAGCGGTGATGCCCTGGAAGTCATCCTGTCGGAGGCACGGTCGTGGATCTCGAATCAGAACGCCTGGAGCGCAGCCAGCTGGAGACGCTCTCCACCCCCGAACTCATCCGGCACGCGCTGTCGGAAACCCGCCTGTTGGTGAAGGCGGAGGTGATGCACGCCAAGAAGGAGCTGAAGCAGGAGCTGCAGGCGGCCAAGCTGGCGGGCATCTTCCTGGGCGCCGGGGCCGTGCTGGCCCTCACGTCCCTGGCCGTGCTCTTCGTCGCGCTGGGCCTGGCGCTGCCCCTGGGAGCCGCCGTGGGCGTGCTCATCGTGGGCGTGGTGCTGCTGGCCGTGGCCGGCCTCCTCCTGTTCCTGGGCACGAAGCGGATTCCCAAGAAGCCGCTGGTCCACACCCAGGAACGCTTGAAGACGGACCTCCAGATGACCCGGGAGACGCTGCAATGAGCCAGGCACCCGAGACCGAAGCGCACGCCGACCACGCCATCACCAGGCGCATGGGGGACCGCGAGCAGGTGGAGCAGACCGCGGACCGCATCCGCGACGAGCTGCTGCTCACCCTGGAGGAGCTGGACCGCCGGCGCACCCGCGCCACGGACGTGCGCTACCACGTCAACCAGAACAAGGACCTGCTCATGACCGTGGGCGCCGCCGCCCTGGTGGCGGTGGGCCTGGGTGTGGGGTTCGCCATCTACCGAGCCCGCCACCACGACGAGCGCGTGCGCCGCCAGCGCCGCAGGGCCCTGGAGCGCGCCTGGGCCCACCCGGACCGCGTGGCCACCAGCATCGAGGACAAGCCGCTGGGCGCGGAGCTGGGCCGCAAGGTGGTGATGATCTTCGCCACGTCGCTCGCCACCGCCGTGGCCCGCAACTCCATCCAGACCCTGGTGCCCTCGCGGGCCATTACCAAGGTGCCTGCGGACAAGGATAAGAAATCCTGAATGCGTAAAATGCGCGCATAAAGCAGACTGATGTCCATGACGGACCTGCTCTATGCGCGCGCGCAGATGGGGCTCTCGCTCGCGTTCCACATCGTGTTCGCGGCGGCCGGCGTGGCGTTGCCGGTGCTGATGGTGTTGAGCGACCTGAAGCACCGGCGCACGGGGGACGCGGACTACCGGAAGCTCAGCGAGAAGCTGGCCAAGGGCACCGCCATCCTGTTCGCGGTGGGCGCGGTGAGCGGGACGGTGCTCTCGTTCGAGCTGGGCCTGCTGTGGCCGGAGTTCATGGGCCGCTATGGCGAAGTGATTGGCCTGCCCTTCAGCCTGGAGGGCGTGGCCTTCTTCACCGAGGCCATCTTCCTGGGCATCTACCTGTACGGCCGCGAGCGCGTGTCGCCGGGCCTGCACCTGTTCAGCGGCGTGATGGTGGCGGTGAGCGGCGCGGCGAGCGCGTTCTTCGTCACGCTGGTGAACACGTTCATGAACAACCCGTCCGGCTTCACGCCCACGCCGTCGGGGCCCACGGACGTGCAGCCGCTGGTGGCCATGTTCAGCCCTGGCTGGCAGTACCAGACGGCGCACGTGCTGCTGTCCTGCTATCAGGCCAGCGCGTTCGCGATGGCGGGCATCCACGCCTTCATCCTCCTGAAGCACCCGGGCGCTGGGTTCCACCGGAAGGCGCTGTCCATCGCGCTGCCGCTCGCGTGTGTCACCGCGCTCGCGCAGCCGCTGGTGGGGGACCTGTCCGCGAAGCACGTGGCGCGCGAGCAGCCGGTGAAGCTGGCCGCGATGGAGGCGCACTTCGACACGGAGGCGGGCGCGCCCCTGCGGGTGGGCGGATGGCCGGACGTGGAGACGGGCACCGTAGCGGGCTCCATCGACCTGCCGAAGGGGCTCTCCATCCTGGCGTTCGCGGATCCAGACGCGGAGGTGAAGGGGCTGAACGAGTTCCCTCGCGACGTCTGGCCGCCGGTGGCCAAGGTCCACATGGCCTTCCAGGTGATGGTGGGCACGGGCACCCTGATGGCGCTGCTGGCGCTGGCCACGCTGTGGCGCCGGTGGCGCGGCCGCGAGTGGCCGCACGGCAAGGGGATGATGCGCGCGTGGCTCTGGGCGGGGCCGCTGGGGCTGGTGGCGCTGGAGGCGGGGTGGCTCGTCACGGAGT
>NZ_RAWN01000204.1:0-16284 GCF_003668895.1 Corallococcus sp. AB045 | reverse complement strand
GCCCACGCCCACCCACGCGGTGAACGCCGTCCACGGAATGACGACGTGCTCCGGGAAGAGCGCGGGGAACAGCAGCCACGCCACGTCCACGGCATGCATCAAGAGCATCCACAGCGACACGGCCGCCAGCGGCCGGGGCCGCGCCTTGAGCTCGCGCGACAAGAGGAGCCCGAAGGGGATGACGAAGTGGCCCAGGAGCAGCACGAGCGACAGCACCGCCCAACCGTCCTCCAGGCGGACGCGGTACCAGCTCACCTCCTCGGGCAGGCCCGCGACCCAGATGAGCATGAACTGCGAATAGCCGATGTAGGCCCAGAAGCAGACGAAGGCGAACAGCAGCGTGCCCATCCGGTGGTAGTGGCCGGGGGACAGCAGGCTGCCGAAGTGGCGCGTGTCACGCGTGGCCGCGCCCGCGACGATCATCAGGGCGAGCCCGCCCACGAAGGCGCCCGAGAAGACGTAGGCGGCGTAGACGGTGGACTGCCATGTCGCATCCAGCGACATCATCCAGTCCAGCGTCATGAAGGAGAACGTGAGGCCCAGCGCGGGCAGCGAGCCCCCGCCCAGCCGCCGCTGCCACAGCGTCCAGCGCACGTCGCCCGTCGAGTCCTGCTGCACGGACCAGCGGTACAGCAGGCACCCCACGACTCCCCAGGTGAGGAAGTACAGCACCGCGCGCACCAGGAAGAAGGGCACGTTGTTGTAGAGCCGCCGGTGGTCGAGCACATGCAACGTGTGCGCGCCCAGGTCCGCGGAAGGCTCGACCCACGGGAACAGGTGCCGCATCCCCAGCACGAGCGGCACGAAGAGCAGGAGGAACAGCGGCGCGATGGCGGCCGTGACCTCCAGGGCGCGGCGCAGCACCACGGGCCAGCGCGCCTTGGACGCGTGGAAGGAGGCGAGCAGCAACAGCGCCCCCAGGCTCAGCCCCAGCCAGTAGGTGAACCCGAAGAGATACCCCGCCAGGGCATGGCGCACGTCGAGGAAGGCACCGATGGCGGTGGCCCCAAGGCCCAGGACTCCGAGCGCCGCGCTGATGACCCGCGCGCGCTGTCCGCCCTCGAAGCGTGGAAGCACGGGAGGCGTCATCGCGAAAGAACCTCCTGGCGCAGCCGCGCCTGGACGTCGGCCGGTGCGGCGGTGAGCGGTGCGCGCTGGCTGCGGCCCAGGGCTCGCAGGTACGCGACCACGGCCCAGCGCTCACGGGGCGTGAGCTGCGGGCCGTATGCGGGCATCACGCCGAAGCCGTGGGAAATGACCTCGAAGTAGAAGCCCGGCGGGTGCGGCAGGTCTCCCGTCGTGGAGCGCTCGGTGAGCCGCCCCTCCATCGCGATGCCTCGCGGCCCGATGAGCGCATGCTGGCGGGCAAGGGCCGCGTCCGCGGCGCTGACCGTCACCCCGTGGCCCGGCGTCCCGGCGGGCGGCCCCGCGCCGGCCGTGTCCCTCACCGCGCCCTCCCCGTCCACCCTCCTGGGCAGCGGGAACGCCTCCGGCCCCACCCTCGCGGTCACGGCCTGCGTCCCCGTGTACGGGGCTTCGCCCTCCACGACTCCGTAGACCACCTGGCCCGCGTGGTCGTGCGGCACGAACAGCCCGGGCGGCCGGCGCTGCGGCATCTTCCTGGCCACGATGGCGTCCCCATCCCCCGTCAGCCCGTGGCACACCGCGCACCAGGTCTCATAGGCCGTGCGCCCTTCCTCCAGCAGTCCCCGGGTGAGCGGCACCGGCACGGCCTGAAGCCACCGCCCGTCCGTCGTGAGGCCCTGCTTCAACGCGGGGTCCTCTTGCTTGCGCCACTCCTGCGCCACCGTCCCCGGCACCAGGGGCCGCATGGCGCGGCCGTCATCGAAGAACCCGCTCGGCGCGAACGCCCCCGCTCGCGGCTGCGACGCCATGGGGTCCGTGTCGTCGCACGCGGACATGCAGCCCAGCAGCACCATGAGCGCCCAGCGCTTCATCGCGCGCCCTCCTCCACCACCGACACCTGCCGCGCCCCCAGCTCGCGCAGCGCCGCCTCCACCTTCGGCGCGTCCTCGCCGTCCACCGCCACGCTCGCCCAGAAGCCGTCCACGGACGCGCTGCGGAAGGACTCCACGTCGAACACCGGGTGCGTCACGTGCGGGAAGCCGAAGAACAACATCAGCGCGCCAAACACCGTCAGCGCCGCGCTCAGCACTCCCAGCTCGAAGGTGATGGGCAGGTTCGTGGGCGCGCTGTGCAGCGGCCGGCCTCCCACGTCCAACGGATAGTCCACCGCGTTCGTGAACCATTGCGTCACGTACGCGAACACCGCCCCGCTCAGTCCCGCCACACAGGTCAGCAACGGCAACCACGAGCGCTTCAGCCCCAGCGCCTCGAACGTCTCATCCACCGGGAACGGCGTGTGCGCGTCCAGCTGCTCGAAGCCCCTCGCCCGCAGGTCCTTCAGCGCGTCCACCAGGGCCTCGCTGGACCCAAACTCCCCCAGCACCCAGTGACGGCTCATGGCGCACCGCCTGGCCGCGTGCCCTGCTCACGCCGGAACTGGAGCGACGCGTCCACCTCGCGCTGGAGCTCCTTCATCTCGCTCACCGACACGGCCGGCACGAACTTCAGGAACAGCAGGAACGCCGTGCCGAAGAACGCCACCGAGCCACCCAGCAGGCTCCAGTCCACCCACGTGGGCCGGTACGCCGCCCAGGACGACGGCAGGAAGTCCATGCTCAACGACGCCACCACGATGAGGAAGCGCTCCGTCCACATCCCCACGTTGATGAGCAGCGCCGCCACCCACAGCACCCCCACGTTCGTGCGCAGCCGGGAGAACCAGAACAACTGCGGCACCAGCACGTTGCAGAAGAGCTGCATCCAGAAGAGCGGCGCGTACGGCCCGAAGAACTCGGCCTCCGTGGCGTGCATCTCGAAGGGGTTCCCGCTGAACCAGGCGAAGAAGTGCTCCTGGATGTAGCCGTAGGCCACCATCCACCCCGTGACCATCAGCACCTTCGCCATGTTGTCCAGGTGCAGCGGCGTCACCACGTGCTCGATGCCCAGCGCCTTGCGCGCCGGAATCAACAGCGTGATGACCAGCGCGAAGCCGCTGAACACCGCGCCCGCGACGAAGTACGGCGGGAAGATGGTCGTGTGCCAGCCCGGCAGCTGCGCCACCGCGAAGTCGAAGGACACGATGGTGTGCACGCTCACCACCAGCGGCGTGGCCAGCCCCGCCAGCAGCAGGTAGCCCGTGCGCCATTGCCGCCAGTGCTTCGCCGAGCCCCGCCACCCCAGGCTCGCCAGCCCGTACCAGAAGCGCGCCCGGGGCGTCTTCGCCGTGTCGCGCGCCGTGGCCAGGTCTGGAATCAACCCCACGAACCAGAACAGCAGCGACACCGTGAGGTACGTGCCCACCGCCGCGATGTCCCACGTCAGCGGCGAGCGGAACTGCGGCCACACCCGCAGGCTGCTGGGATAGGGGACCAGCCAGTAGAACTTCCACGGCCGCCCCAGGTGCAGCAGCGGGAAGAGCCCCGCGCACGTCACCGCGAAGAGCGTCATGGCCTCCGCGAAGCGGTTGATGGACCCGCGCCACTTCTCCTGGAACAGCAGCAGGATGGCGCTGATGAGCGTCCCCGCGTGGCCAATCCCAATCCACCACACGAAGTTCGTGATGCCGAACGCCCACGCCACCGGGATGTTGTTGCCCCACGTCCCCACGCCCACGAAGAGCGTGACGCATATCGCCACCACCAGCAGCGTGGTCCCGGCCAGTCCCAGCCCCAGCAGCGCCCACCAGGTCCGGCCCGCGGGGCGGTGCACGAAGGCCAGCAGCGACTCGCTGTAGGCGCGGTCGGAGTGGCGCCCCTCCAATATCGGGTGCTCGGTGAGCGGGTCCCCGGGCGCGGGCACCTGCGGGTCGGCCGTGCTCATGCGCCTCCCTTCGGCGCCGGGTTCTTCAAGCGCACCAGGTGCACCGTGCGCGGCTGGGTGCCCAGCGTGTTGAGCAGCTTGTAGTGCCTCGGGTCCTCGTGCTCGCGGCGCACGCGCGACTCCGGAGCGAGCAGGTCCCCGAAGGTGATGGCCTCCGTGGGACAGGCCTGCTGGCAGGCGGTGCGGACCTCGCCGTCACGCACGTCCCGGTGCGCCGCGCGCGCGACGGTGCGGGCCCGTTCGATGCGCTGCACGCAGTACGTGCACTTCTCCATCACCCCGCGCGAGCGCACCGTCACGTCCGGGTTCTGGCGCAGCTTCGTGAGGGGTTCCCGCCGCTGGTACTCCAGGTAGTTGAAGCGGCGGACCTTGTAGGGGCAGTTGTTGGAGCAGTACCGCGTGCCGATGCAGCGGTTGTAGACCATCTGGTTGAGGCCCTCGTCCGAGTGGACGGTGGCGTTCACCGGGCACACGTATTCGCAGGGCGCGGCCTCGCAGTGCACACACGCCACGGGCTGGGAGATGAAGCCCGGGTCGTCCGGGTCGCCCAGGAAGTAGCGGTCGATGCGCAGCCAGTGCATCTCCCGGCTCTTGAGCACGCCTTCGCGCCCCACCACCTGCACGTTGTTCTCCGCCTGGCAGGCCACCATGCACGCGCTGCACCCCGTGCACCGGTGCAGGTCGATGGCCATGGCCCACTGGTGGCGGTCGCTCTTCAGCAGCGCGTTGGGCGGATAGAGCCGCTCCTGCTTCTCCTGGAGGAACTCGAGCGCCTGGGGCTTAGCGCTGAAGGCCGCCTGCGTGAACTGGAGCGCCAGGTCGCGCCCCTCCATGCTCCAGTGCTCCTGCGTGACCGCCAGCGCGTGGTGCCGGCCCGTGCGGGTGAAGCTCGTGAGGGTCCCTCCCCATGGCATCGACCTGGACCGCAGCCTGTACGCGTTGACGCCGACACCCTGGCCCACCGGCCCCACGCGCTCGCGGCCGTGGCCCAGCGCCAGCGTCACCGTGTTGTCCGGCTGGCCGGGCAGCACCAGCACGGGCACCTCCACCACCTGGCCCAGCATCTCGATGCGCGCCACGTCGCCCTTCTCCAAATCCAGCGTCCGCGCGGTGGCGGGGGAGAGCAGCGCCGCGTTGTCCCAGGTGAGCTTCGTCACCGGCTCGGGCAGCTCCTGGAGCCACGCGTTGCCCGCGAAGCGGCCGTCGTACAGCCGCGCGTCCAGCACCAGGGACAGCTCCATGCCCTCGGGTGCTTTCGGCCCCGCGGCCTCCCGGACAGCCTTCAACACCGCGGCCTCGTCCAGCACCGCCCGCGCGGGCGCGGCCTGGGTCTCCGGGATGACACCGTCCGCGAGCCACGTCTCCCAGCGCGCCTCGAAGTCCGCCGGTGCGCCCGAGCGCTCACGCCACAAGGACTTGAGCAGCTCGTAAGGGCCCTGCGAGTCCAGGCCCGCGAAGACGGACAGGAGCTCCACCTCCGACACGGCGCCGGGGAACAGGGGTGCGATGAGCGGTTGCAGCACGGACGCGGTGCCGTCCGGGGCACGGCCATCGCGCCAGGACTCGAAGGCGTGTGTCGCGGGAACGAAGTGGGGGCAGCGAACCGCCGTCTCGTCCTCGTGGAGGCCGTGGTACAGGCGGAAGGGGACGCGCTCCAGACGGCGCGCGAAGTCCGAGTCCACCGTCGCCGTCCAGGCCGGGTTCCACGCCGTGATGATCAGCGTGTCCGCCTTCCCCTCGGACAGCTCCCCCAGGAGCGAGCTCAGCGCCCCCGGGTCTCCGTCCGGGAGCGCCACGGGTTCGAGCAGCCGGGGTGTGTTGCCCAGCGCCTCGTCCAGCGCGAACGCCAGCGCATGCACCCGCGGTGGCTGACACGCGCCCACCGTCACCCGGCCCTGCCCCCGGTGCAGGAGCAGGTCCCTCGCGGCGCCGAGCGCCCAGGCGCGCTGTGCGTCCGTCAGCGCGGTGGGCGGAGCGCTCAGCCCCGCCAGCCCCGAGGCCAACGCCGGCGTGACTCCGCGCGAGGGGTTCGCGGGGGCAATCCCGCGCAGCCCCCTCCCCACCTCCGCCGCCAGCGCGAGCATCAGCGCGACGCCCTGCGACGGCCGCATCCGCAGCCGTTCGTCGGCGAAGCCGCCGGTGACGGTCAGCGTGCTCTCCGCGACCCACAGGCGGTTCATCGCCTCCGGCTTGCGCGCGTTCACGAAGTCCCGCGCCGCGCGCAGGTGCCCGGGTTGCGTGGTCGCGAGGAAGTCGTCGTCCAGCGCCACCACCACCTCGCGCCCCACGTCGTGCACCACGTCCAGCACCCTGCCGTACGCCAGCCGCGTGCCCTCGCGGCGCCCGTCCGCCAGGGCCACGCCCCAGGGGATGATCCGCGCCCGCGGGAAGCGCGCCTGGATGCGTGCGTACAGCGCCTGCACCAGCGGGCTGCCCGTGGGCTCCACCAGGAAGCGAAGCCCCGCGCCTCCGTCCTGGCGCTCGGCCTGCTTCCGCAGCGCGTCCCTCACGGTGCCCCACGCGGCCTCCACGCCTTGCAGCCGCGCCGTCTTCGCCCTCGCGGGGTCATAGAGCCCCAGCAGCGCCGCCTGCTCGAAGATGCCCGCCGCGCCCAGGCTCGCCGGGTGCAGCGGGTTGCCCTCCACCTTCGTGGGCCGCCCCTCGTGGCTCGCCACCACCAGGCCCACCGTGCGCCCGTTCCACTCCATCCCCGTGGCGAAGTGCAGCGGCACTCCCGGCGTCAGGCCCTCGGGTGGCGTCGAATACGGGAGGATCTTCTCCGGCGGCTGACGGAAGCACCCGCTGAAGCCCGCCGCCGCCAGCGACGCGGTCGCGAGCTGCAGGAAGGTGCGCCGGGCCACGCCCTCGGGTGGAGACATCGCGCCCGGGGGATGCTCGCGCGACACGGCCTCGCGGCCGGCTCCTCCCGCGTGCCACTCCTCCAGGCTCCTCCACGCGCGCACCGGCTCCGTCCCGTCCGTCGCGGGCGCGTCAGGGACATCCGTCCGTGCGGGGTCGGTCAGAAGTGGCATGTGTTGCAATCCGTCCTCGGGTTCACGTCGAGCGCGGCCTGCACCGCGCGGCCCGTCTCCCTCGGGTCTCCGGGAGGACGCCACGTGAGGTTCGCGACCTCGGACACGGGGCGCAGCCACGGCGTCGGGTCGCGGTGACAGCTCAGGCACCAGCCCATGGTGAGCGGCGCCACCTGCTCCACCGCCGGCATGGTGTCCACGCGGCCGTGGCAGGTGACGCAGCCCACGCCCTTGTTCACGTGGATCTGATGGCTGAACCAGACGTAATCCGGCAGCGCGTGCACCCGGTTCCACGGAATCGCCGTGTCGTCGAAGCCGCTGGCGCGCACCGGCTCCAGCCGGGCGCTCTCGTTCCACACCTGCGCGTGGCACCCCAGGCAGCGCTGCGTGGGCGGCACGCCCGCCACCGGCGAGCGCCACGCGCCCTCATGGCAGTAGCCACACGGGATGCCCTCGTCGCCGACGTGGTGACGGTGGTCGAAGGGGAGCGGCTGCTCGCGGGGCGAGAACGAGCCCCGGCCCAGCGGGTTGCGCGCGAGGAGCAACAGGCCCGCCAGGGACACCGCGGGAACACCCAGAGCCAGGGCGATGATCGCCCGCAGCACCGAGTCGGTCCCCGGGCGGAACAACGGAGCCATGCCCTCCCCCCATCCAGCGTGGAGCCTCCGCGGATGCACGGGCCGGAGGCGCGCGCGACTGTGGGTGTCGCCTCACGCGACCACCAGCCTCCCGTTCGCGCCCCGTCGCGTTTCACACGCACCCGGCGCGCGACGTTCGTCAGTCCACACGAAGGCCACCCACCGGAACATCACGGGATGTCCGGCGCTCGCACGAAGTCTCCTGGCGTCTTCAGGACGGCAGCGTGCGCCCGCGCACGGACGTGGAGGCCGTCATCACCGACGCCGCGCCCACGTACACGTCCACCGGCGACAGCGGCCCAGAGCCCGGCAGCGCCGCCAGCTCGCGCACCACCGCGTCCGGCCCGTGGCACTCCACGCCGCGCCCCATGCAGCCGCGCAGCGCCGCCTGGAGCCCCGCGGCGGAGTCCGTCACGCGCGCCTCCAGCAGCACCCCACGCAGCACGTCCCGCAGCGCGGGCGACACCCCACCCAGCGCCGCGTCCACCCCGGCCGCGTCCTCCGGAACCACCGTGTTCCCGGAGACCAGCCCCAACAACACCCGCCCCAGCGCGCGCAGGTCCTCCCGCGCCTCCACCGACGAGCCCACCGCGTCCTCGCACACGGGCAGCTCCACCACGTCCGGCCGGGACGGCGACGTGAACCGGCGCAGCAGCGGACGCGCGGGCCTGAGCCCGAAGTCCGTCAGCGTCACCTCGCCCCGAGGACCCACGCGGATGCGGTGCGCATGCACGTCCCCGTGCACCACGCGCGCGCCATGCGCGGCCTGCAGCGCTCCCGCCACCTCCGCGCCCACGTGACACACGAACGCTTCCGACGGCCGTCCACCCCGCCCCAGCACCCGCCGGCGCGCCGTGGCCAGCGAACAGCCCGGGACGTAGTCCGACACCACCGTCAGCGTGTCGCGCACGTCCACCTGGAAGCCGTGGAGCCTCGCGATGCCCGGATGCCGCAGCGGCACCGCCCGCGTCAGCGACTCCTCCAGCGGACGCCGCGTCTCCGGCGCCAGGCCCGACGCCAACAGGAACGTCTTCACCACCAGCGGGCGCGCGTCCGCGGAGTCCTGCTCCAGCGGCCACACCAGGGACACCCACTCCCCCAGCGGGCCCCTCCCCAGCGGATGCAGGGGGGCGAACGTGGGCAGCCGAGAGGCGAACGGAAGCACGGACATGGCACCCTCCAACCCAACACATCCAACCCGTGACATCAACGCACCGCGTCCTACGTCACGGGTCCTGCACTCCCCGACACCCGGGCACGAAGCCCAGGGTGCCGGGGAAGGCCCGAGGCTAGAAGTAGCCGCCGACCGTGGTGGTGATGCCCAGCGTCACGTCGTTGCCGGCGAAGTAGCCCTGCTCCGAGCCCAGGCTGCCCACGCTCTGGCTGATGACCGCGCGCACCTGCGGACCCGCGCCGATGAAGAAGTGCGGCGTGAGGTGGAACAGGACGGGGGCGTTGAAGTCCAGGACGAAGTTCACGTCGCTGGCGCCCGTCACGTGGGCGAACTGCACGCCGAAGCCCGCCTTGGGCCAGAGCGACACGCGCTCGCCCAGCGGCAGGTGGTAGCCCACGCGGCCCAGCACGCCCAGGCCCACGACGGTGCTGTCACCGAAGCCAAAGGCCACCAGCGCGGACGCACCCACCGACAGGTTCTGCTGGAGGAAGTAGTCCGCGGACGGCTCCAGCCGGATCAGGAACACTTCGGAGGCGGTGTTGTAGCCCAGGAAGCCGTTGAGGTCCTGGCTGATGACCATCTGGCCCGCCTGGCCGAACGACGACGACTGGCCCGGGTTCGCGTTCAGGTTCGGCTGTTCCGCCGCCACCGCCTGCGCCGACACCGCGAGGCCCGCCACCAGCGCCAGGCCCGTCCACTTGTTGCTTCCACGCATCGATGTTTCTCCCCTCGTTGGCGCCCGGCCGACCCTTCCCGGAGCGCATGCGGGGCCCCTTCTAGCCAAAGAGCGCCGCAACGCGAGGATGTTTTCTGACCCACCCAACACTTCGTTGACACCCCACCATCAGCGCCACGAACAGGAAAAATCCTGATCGCGGCCCCCTCGGCGCCGGTGCCGTCGGATGGCGCCGTCGCTTCAGCGCGCCGCGCGCAGCAGGCCGCGAGCGCCCAGCACCGCGCCGCCCACCACGCTCCCAGTCAGCGCCGCCAGGCCCAGCGTCGCGGTGAAGCGCTTCCACGCGGGTGTCGGCGGCACGCTGCCCCGGGGGCCCACGCCCTCCACCACGGGGGTGAAGAGGTTGCCCTCGGGCCTGTCCAGCGGCATGTCCGTCGTCTGCATCCGCACGCCGAAGCGGGAGAGCACCGCCTTGCCCACGAACGGCGCCAGGCCGTTGAGCCACAGCATCAACCGCCCCTGGAGGAACGCCGGCACCGACGTGTGGCCCGGCCGCTTCGCCAGCCGCACCACCGCGCGGGCCACCAGGTCCACGTCGTAGGTGGGCGGCACCGGCACGGGCTTCCATCCCAGCATCGTGGGCGCGTGGTCGAACATGGGCGTGGACACGGACGGCACCATCACGTTGGAGACGTGGATGCCCGTGCCGGCCAGTTCCACCTCCAGCGCCTGCGCCCACCCCAACGTCGCGTGCTTCGCGGACGCGTACGCGGACAGCAGCGGCGCGGCCCCCGACGCCAGCATGGACTGCACGTTGAGCAGGTGGCCGTGGCCCTGCTTGCGGAAGTGCGGCAGCACCGCGCGCGCGAAGCGGAAGTAGCCGAAGCACGACACGTCGAACACGCGCGTGATGTGCGCCCAGGGCAACTGGTCGAAGTAGCCGTAGGACTGCACCGCCGCCGCGTTCACCAGGAGGTCCACGCGGCCGTAGTGCGCCACGCACTCGCGCACCACGCGCTCCACGTCCTCGGCCACCGTCACGTCGCCGTCACTCACCAGGCACTCGCCGCCGCGCTGGAGCACCTCCACGCGCAGCCGCTCCAGGGCCGCCTGGCGCCGAGCGGTGACACACAGCCGCACGCCCGCCTCCGCCAGCCGCAGCGCGGACTGCCAGCCCACGCCACTCGACGCGCCCGTGACGATGGCCACCTGTCCCCTCAAGTCCTCGTGATGTGCCATGCGCTTTCGCCCCTCCTCGCCTGAGGTGGGCCCTCCGGCCGGGCTTCGCACGAGGCAAGCCCCCGGAATCCTCCGCGCGCGCACGCTCGCACGGCCGCCCTCCGGACCGGAGAGCAGGCCGCGCGCGGCTTACGACCAGGAGACCTCGTAGATGGCGTCCACCAGCGACTGGGCCTGCCCGCGCACCTGCACGTCGTGCACGCCCGCGACCTCCAACGCGGACTGGAGGATGCCCTCGTTGTAGGGCACCGGCATCAGCGAGCGCTTCATGATGACCCGGCCCGACCTGGGGCCAAGCCACTCCACGGAGCGCTCGCCGAAGTTCAGCGCCGTGCGGTAGCCGGAGTGCATCAGCTCCAGCAGCCGCTTCGGGTCGCCACCCGCCTGCTGCACGAAGTCGCGCGCGAACATGGAGTTGAGGAAGTCCAGCATCGCCTGCGTGCCAATCTGCCGCTGCGCCGCCGCATGGCCGCCGACGAGCGGCGCGAGCTGCTCCGCCGCCACGTAGGACAGCCGCAGGAAGCGCGGGAACGGATAGGTCTGCATGGGGATGAAGTCCGCGGTCTCCCCCACCTGCTCCAGACAGCGCTTCACCGCGTCCGCTCCGCCCAGAAAGCGCACCGCGTCCAACACCCCCAGGAAGAACAGGCCCCGGCTCGTATCCTCCGATGTCGTCGCGGCCAGGCGGGCTTCCAGGTCACGAGTGACGTCCTCGGGTAGATTCAGCATGCCAGCCGGCATCTGCGCCGTCCTTTGAATGAGGGGGAATGGACCAGGCGGGGACCTGACGGGGCGCGAGGATTCCACAGGTCCCACCCCATCGCGAGTCCTCGATGCGCACGCGGCACGCCATGCGACACATGTTTCACGACGTGTGAGGTCCTTCCGGGCCTTCCCCGGATGATGGAAGGAAGCGGCGCACCACTTCCATCATGGACCCCACCGCCACGGGCTTGCGCAGGTAGGCCACCGCGCCCGGTGGATGGAAGGGGCTGCCGGACAGCACGATGATGGGCACGCCTTCCAGCATGCGCTCCTGGGACAGCCTCGCGAGGAAGACCTGTCCGTTCATCACCGGCATCATCAGGTCCAGCAGCACCAGGCCTGGACGGGGATGGGACGCCAGCCAGCTCCAGGCATCCTCGCCGTGGATGCACTGCGCGACGCGATAACCCTCCATCTCCAACAGCGTCGCGACCGCGTCCCGAAGGTCTTCCTCGTCCTCGATCAACAGGATGAGAGGGGCACTGTCTGTCATGCAGGTTCTCCACTCGCTCTCCGCCACGAATCCGGCCATCACGTGGCTGTGGGTCTTCCTGCTCCGCCTGAAGGCCCGAGGCCCCACAGGGAGGGAGGAGCCGGAAGAGGCGTTGGCACCGTGGAGAAATAACGATTCGAGCCCCCCGGTCTGATTTCGCGCGCCGCGCATTTTCGTGCCTGCCCGCCTGCTCTCGCGTCCGCTGTTGAACGCTGGCACGGGACCGGCGGCACTGGTCCGCCCCTCCGTGCATCCCCATCTTGGGGACTGGATTCCACGTGCACGTCCTTGGGAGGAGCGGCCTTGAAGTTCCGCGACCTGATGAAGGGTTGGCCCGTGCTGCGGCAGTTCGCGCGGGGAGACAGCCGGGCCCTGGGCGACACGGCGATGTCGGCGCGAAGCCGTTCGCTGGCGCCGCGCACCAAGTCCGCTGATGCGGTCGTGAAGTCCATCTGCCCCTACTGCGCGGTGGGCTGCGGGCAGGAGGTGCACGTGCGCGATGGGCGCATCCTCGACATCGAGGGTGACCCGCATTCCCCCATCTCACGCGGACGGCTGTGTCCCAAGGGCGCCGCCACCTTCCAGCTGGTCACGGGAACGCAACGCGTGCAGCAGGTCCTCTACCGTCGCCCCGGCGGCACGGAGTGGGAACCCATCCCGCTGGAAGAGGCGATGGTGCAGGTGGCCGAGCGCGTGAAGCGCACGCGCGACGCGACGTTCGAGGTGACGGACGCGAAGGGCCAGCGGGTGAACCGGACGCTGGGGATGGCGCACCTGGGCGGGGCGACGCTGGACAACGAGGAGAACTACCTCCTCAAGAAGCTCTTCAGCGCGCTGGGCGTCGTGCAGGTGGAGAACCAGGCTCGAATATGACACGCGTCCACGGTGCCCGGTCTGGGCATCACGTTCGGCCGCGGTGGAGCCACGACGTTCCAGCAGGACCTGCAGCACTCGGACTGCATCCTCATCCAGGGGTCCAACATGGCCGAGTGCCATCCGGTGGGCTTCCAGTGGGTGATGGAGGCGAAGGCCCGGGGCGCGAAGGTCATCCACGTGGACCCGCGCTACACGCGCACCAGCGCGGTGGCGGACGTGTACGCGCCCATCCGCGTGGGCTCGGACATCGCGTTCCTGGGCGGGCTCATCCACTACGTGCTGGAGCACGAGCGGTACTTCCGTAACTACGTGGTGCAGTACACCAACGCGGCCACGCTCATCCGCGAGGGCTTCCAGGACACGGAGGACCTGGAGGGGCTCTTCAGCGGCTACCAGCCGAAGGACAACCGCTACGACACCCACACCTGGCAGTACCAGGGCGTGTCCGGCGTGGTGCCGGCGGCGGGCCACAAGGAGCTGACGGACGAGCCGGGCGCGGGCGCGGGCGGGCATGACCACCGCGTGGACCTCCGCGACGAGCACCGGGACGAGACGCTCCAGCATCCCCGGTGCGTGTTCCAGCTCTTGAAGCGCCACTTCGCGCGCTACACGCCGAAGGTGGTGTCCCAGGTGTGCGGCGTGGACGAGGCGCTGTTCCTCCAGGTGGCCCAGACGCTGTGTGACAACTCCAACCCGGAGCGCACCAGCGCGTTCTGCTACGCGGTGGGCTGGACGCAGCACTCGGTGGGCGTGCAGTACATCCGCACGGCGGCCATCCTCCAACTCTTGCTGGGCAACATCGGCCGGCCCGGCGGCGGCATCCTCGCCCTGCGCGGGCACGCGTCCATCCAGGGCTCCACGGACATCCCCACGCTCTACAACCTGCTGCCCGGCTACCTGCCCATGCCGCGCGCGAGCGGCACGGATGCGCTGGAGCACTACATCCGCAAGAACAAGTCCGGCAGCGGCTGGTGGTCGGAGTTCCCCAAGTACGCGGTGTCGCTGCTCAAGGCGTGGTTCGGGGACAGGGCCACGAAGGACAACGACTACCTGTTCGCGCACCTGCCCCGGCTGACGGGCAATCACTCGCACATGCAGACCGTGGCGGACATGGCGGACGGGAAGCTCCAGGGCTACTTCGTCATGGGGGAGAACCCCGCCGTGGGCAGCATGAACGGGGCGCTCCAGCGCAAGGGGCTGCGCAAGCTGGACTGGCTGGTGGTGCGCGACTTCACGCTCATCGAGACCGCGGAGTTCTGGCGCACGGCGCCGGAGGTCCAGTCCGGGCAGGTGCGGCCGGAGGACATCCAGACAGAGGTGTTCTTCTTCCCGGCCGCCGCGCACACGGAGAAGGACGGCACCTTCACCAACACGCAGCGGCTGCTGCAATGGCATCACAAGGCCGTGGAGCCGGCGGGGGACACGCGCAGCGAGCTGCACTTCACCTACCACCTGGGGCGCAAGCTGCGTGAGCGCTACGCCGGCTCCACGGACCCGAAGGACGCGCCGCTGTTGGATTTGACATGGGACTACCCCACGCACGGGCCGCACGCGGAGCCCTCCGCGGAGGCGGTGCTGAAGGAGATCAACGGCTACTCGGTGGCGGACGGGAAGCTGGTGGATGGATTCACGGCGCTGAAGGACGACGGCTCCACGGCGTGCGGCTGTTGGATCTACTCGGGTTGTTACAAGGACGGCGTGAATCAGACCGCTCGGCGCAAGCCGGGGCAGGAGCAGACGTGGGTGGCGCCCGAGTGGGGCTGGGCGTGGCCGTCCAACCGGCGCATCCTCTACAACCGCGCGTCGGCGGACGCGAACGGCAAGCCCTGGAGCGAGCGCAAGCGCTACGTGTGGTGGGACGCTGGCGAGAAGAAGTGGACCGGCGAGGACGTGCCGGACTTCATCGCGGACCGTCCGCCGGAGTACCGCCCGCCCGAGGGCGCGACGGGGCTGGCGACCATCGCCGGCAATGATCCGTTCCTCTTGCAGGCGGACGGCAAGGGTTGGCTCTTCGCGCCCAGCGGGATGATGGACGGGCCGCTGCCCACGCACTACGAGCCGATGGAGTCGGTGGTGCCCAACCCGCTCTACGCGCAGCAGTGCAGCCCCACGCGCGAGGAGTGGAAGCGCAAGGACAATCCCTATCACCGGGCCTGGGGTGACCCGCGCTATCCGTACCTGGTCACGACCTACCGGCTCACCGAGCACCACACCGCGGGAGGCATGTCGCGCTGGCTGTCCTGGCTGAGCGAATTGCAGCCGGAGATGTTCTGCGAAATCTCCCCGGAGCTGGCGCTCGAGAAGGGGCTGAACAACGGGGACTGGTGCACGCTGGCCACCGCGCGAGGGGACCTGGAGTGCCGGGCGCTCGTCACGGAGCGCATCCGCCCGCTGAAGGTGAAGGGGCGGCAGGTGCACCAGATTGGCCTGCCGTACCACTGGGGCGTCACGGGGCGCGTGCGAGGCGAAGGGGCCAACGAGCTGACGGCGTTCGTCGCGGATCAGAACGTGGACATCCAGGAGTCGAAGGCGTTCACGGCGGACCTGCGGGCGGGGCGGATGCGCTCGGGGGAGAGGGCCGCGGCGGGAGCGGAGCCGCCTCCGCTGCTGGTGCCGGAGGTGCCGCGCGACGTGACACCGCCGCAGGTCACGGACCACTCGGAGACGCAGGAACCCGAGGGGAAGGGATAGGCGCATGGGGAGCCGCAAGGGGTTCTTCACGGACACGACGCTCTGCATCGGCTGCAAGGCGTGCGAGGTCGCGTGCAAGCAGTGGAACCAGCTTCCGGACGACGGCTTCCACTTCACGGGGATGTCCTACGACCAGACGGCGCACCTGGGCGCGTCGACGTGGCGGCACGTGGCGTTCGTGGAGCGGCCGGTGCCGTTGCAGGGGCAGACGTCGGGCGCGGGGGACTTCTCGTGGCTGATGATGTCGGACGTGTGCAAGCACTGTCAGCGCGCGGGGTGCCTGGAGGCGTGTCCCACGGGCGCCATCGTGCGCACGGAGTTCGACACGGTCTACGTGCAGCCGGACGTGTGCAACGGCTGCGGCTACTGCGTGTCGGCGTGTCCGTTCGGAGTGATTGACCGGCGCGAGGATGACGGCCGCGCGTGGAAGTGCACGCTCTGCTACGACCGCATCGGCGACGACCAGACGCCCGCGTGCGCGAAGGCGTGTCCCACGGCGTCCATCCAGTACGGAGATTTGGATGAGCTGCATGCGCGCGCGGAGTCGCGGGTGCGCGACCTGCATCAGCGGGGCATGACGGACGCGTACCTGTACGGGAAGGACGCGGAGAACCAGCCGGGTACGGGTGGGCTCAACGCGTTCTTCCTGCTGCTGGACAAGCCGGAGGTCTACAACCTGCCGCCCGACCCGGTGGTGCCGACGAAGAAGGCGCTGCGGTCGTGGGCCTCGGTGGCGATGGGCGCGGTGGGCATGGTGGCGGTGGCGCTGGGCGCGGTGGCGTTCGGGCGGGAGG
>NZ_RAWN01000203.1:0-16376 GCF_003668895.1 Corallococcus sp. AB045 | reverse complement strand
GGCGCCGACGACACCGGTGCCGCCGGAGGCCCCCACCGAGCCGCCCGTGTCGGCCGACTCGGATCCGATGACGCACCTCGAGTACCTGGCCTCGGACGCGCTGCAGGGACGTGACAGCCCCTCCGCGGGGCTGGACGCCGCTTCCGTCTACGTGCAGGCCCACGCGGAGAAGTACGGGCTGGTGGGGCCCAACATCAACAACCCGGAGAACCCCTTCCAGCAGAAGTTCAACGTCTACTCGTGGCTGGGCGCGGACAAGGCGGGCGAGACGGAGGGCGCGGCCCACGCCGGGCATGCCGAGCACAAGCAGTTCGGCCACACGATGTTCCAGGAGGGCTTCTACCTGGACGAGAAGATGCCCAAGGACACGCTGAAGAAGCTCAACCAGCAGTACGAGCAGACGATGAAGGCGGCGGGCCAGTCGGTGGTGCCGGCGCGCGCGGGCAAGCAGCGCAGCGTGGAGGAGCTCAAGCAGGTGGCCTCGGCCACGGGCCAGGCGGTGAACACCATGGCCATGCTGCCCGGCACCGGCCCGCACAAGGACGAGGTCATCGTGGTGATGGCCCACCTGGACCACGTGGGCGTGGACCGCAAGGGCAACGCGTACAACGGCGCGGACGACAACGCGTCCGGCAGCGCGGTGCTGATGGCGGCGGTGCCGGAGCTGGCGGAGGCCGCGAAGAACGGCAAGCTGGACCGCTCCGTGCTCTTCATCTGGACGGGCGCGGAGGAGAAGGGCCTGGTGGGCTCGCAGTACTTCGTGGACCACCCCATCCCCGGCCTGGAGCTGAAGAACATCGCCGGCGTCATCAACACGGACATGGTGGGCCGCTGGGATGATCAGCGCCTGTCCGTGGTGGACACCAACACCAAGGGCCAGCCCAACTACTTCCGCGACGTGGTGGACCAGGCGAACCAGCAGCTGGCGGATCCGTTCGACCGCATCAACCGCGACATCAACGTCTACCGCGACCGGCAGGACGGCGCGTCCTTCGGACGCAAGGGCGAGGACGTGCTCTTCCTCTTCGAGGGCCTGTCCAACCCCGAGGGCGGCGGCGACCTCATCCCCGAGTACCACCGGCAGGATGACGACATCGACAAGATCATCGAGGACAACGGCGGCAACAAGCCCCGCCGCGTGAAGGACCTGCTCCTCAACGTCATCAACCTGGCGGCGAACCGCACGACGGAGCCGCAGCAGCCGCCGAAGTAGCTGTCCGCGGCACCCTCCGCCGGAAGGAGCACTTCCGGCGGGAGCATCCAGCGGGGACCGCGGGACCGCTAGGCGGCCAGCGTTTCCCTGCTGCCTTCCACGGGCCTGCCGGAGAGCGCGGCGACCTCGTGGTCGCTCAGCACGAGCTTCTCTTCGGAGCCGCGCCAGACGAACGGGATGCCCGGCTGGCGGTACAGGTTCGCGGGGATCTCCTGCGCCAGCTGCGCGTGCAGCTCCGGCAGCTTGGACCAGTGCAGACCGTGCCGCGTGTGATGCGCGGTGTGGTAGCCCAGGTTGCCCGTCATCAGGTTGTAGCCCTTGTGGAGGATGTTGTACGAGGCCTCCGAGTGGTTGGCCGTCTCCAGGCCCACGTGGTGGAAGTACGTGGCCCAGGTCGTCACGTAGAGCGACGCCATCATGGGCAGCAGGAACACGAAGAGCGCGTTGTAGGGGTTCACCCAGAACAGGCCCGCCAGCAGCACCAGCTGGAGCGCGGCCATCCACACGAACACGCGCAGCGCCTTGGGGTGATGCTTCTTGCCCACCTGGAACGCGCGCGAGTACGCGGTCAGCGCCGTGCTCAGCGAGTACTCCACCTCCCCCATCGTCGAGCCGTCATCCCGCTTCCAGCGCGACTCGTCCTGCGTCTGGTCCAGGTAGTTCTTGTGGTGGCCCAGCACGTGGTGGAGGAACCACGCCTGCGACGTCACGCCCGTCTGGAAGCCGAAGACGATCTCCAACAGGCGGTTGGGCAGCGCGTGCTTGAAGAAGGACAGGTGCTGGTGGTGGTGGTTCCACGAGCAGATCCACCCCTTGGGGATGATGCCCAGCCCGAACCACAGCACCGGCACCCACCAACTGCGCGCCGTGAGGAACACCGTCATGTCGAGCGCGAAGACGCCAAGGAACATCAGGACCGGGATGCGATCTTCAGGGTGCCGGAACAGGGTCATGCGCCTTCCGTACAAGGGGGCCAGGGGAAAAATGCCGATTTTCCAACTGTAGGCCGTCAGCCCCTATGCCGAACAGCCCACCCTTGCCTGCCTGCACGTTCCATACTGGCGGTAAACCACGTAGTCACGTTGAACTTGTCTTTCCACATTTCCAAGAATCACAGTCCTGCTTTGTGATAAACGCCCACCCAGCCCTTTTGGACCAACCTGGAGGCGGCAATGCGGAACCAGACCATCGAGGCGGCACTGGCGAAGAATTCCCACCGTGAGCAGCTGATCAAGCACCGGTTCTTCGAGGTGGTGGACGAGAAGGCCTTCAGCCGCGATCAGGCGGAGCTGGTCCTGGGTCAGTGGTGGCACCCCCTGCACTACTTCCCCACCTTCCTGGGCAAGCTCATCGCCGTCTGCCCGCAGATGGAGATGAAGACGGCGGTGACGCACATCCTCAACCAGGAGGTGGGCGAGGGAGACCCGGCGCGCGCGCACGAGCGATTCTTCATCCAGACGATGACGGACGCGGGCTTCACCAAGGCGGGCGTGTCGGAGGCGGGCATGACGCCCGCGACGCGCCGGCTCATCGACGGGTACCAGCGCTCCACGGACAGCCACCTCACGGGCCTGGGCTTTCTCTACGGCACGGAGGTGGCGGACCTCACCATGGTGGCCAAGCTGGGCAAGCTGGTGCGCCGCACCACGGGCCTCAAGGCCCTGCCCTGGGTGGACATCCACGTGAAGCAGGAGCCGGATCACGTGGAGACGGCCGGCCACACCATGGGCCTCGCGTACACGGACGAGGAGCTGGCCACCATCACCCGCGGTGCGGAAGAGATGTGGCAGCTGTGGGTGGGCTTCTTCGAGGAGCTGCGCAACCGCGTCGTCTGAGCGGCTCCTTGCGTCAAGCGCAACCCCCCGGAATCCATACGTTTTCGTACGGAACACTGGCGAATCTCTCCAGGTAGGGTAGTCACTCCCGCGTCACGGGAGTGTCACCCCCTAGAGGCGCCACCCCCTCCCGCGGCGGATAGCTCCTGTCCCTCCAGGCGCCGAGGGAGATCCCCATGCTCGAAAAGCTGATGCCGAAGTCGGACGAGTTCTTCGACGACTTCGACGCGCAATGCGCCAGAACTGTCGAGGGAGCGAAGCTCCTACACGAACTCCTGAGCGACTTCCGGGACGTGCCCACGCGCGTCCAGGCCCTCAAGGACGTGGAGCACAAGGGCGACGAGGTCACCCACACGGCCTTCAACCGGCTCCACCAGCAGTTCATCACCCCGTTCGACCGGGGGCAGATCCACACGCTCCTGTCGCGCATCGATGACGTGTTGGATCTGACCAACGCGGCGGCGGCGCGGCTGCTCTACTACGAGATCGAATCCACCCGGGCGGACGCCACGGAGCTGGCGCGTCTCTTGGTGCTCTCCACGCAGAAGGTGCAGGAGGTCGTCGCGGCGCTGCGGCTCATCAAGAAGCCGGAGCAGATCCTCGCGGGCTGCAAGGAGATCAAGCACCTGGAGTCCCAGGCGGATGAAGCCCTGCGCGCGGGCATGGGCCGGCTGTTCAAGAGCGGCGTGGATACCCTGACCATCATCAAGTGGAAGGAGATCTACGACCTCATCGAGACGGCCACGGACAAGTGCCAGGGCGTGGCCAACGTCATCGAGGGCGTCGTGCTGGAGCACAGCTGAGATGCTGCTCGCAGCGGTCGTCGCCATTGTCGTCGTCGCGCTCGTCTTCGATTTCATCAACGGATTCCACGACGCGGCGAACTCCATCGCCACCGTGGTGTCCACGCGCGTGCTGTCACCGAACCTGGCTGTCGCCTGGGCCGCGTTCTTCAACTTCATCGCGGCCTTCGCGGGCGGCGTGCACGTGGCCAACACCATGGGCAAGGGCATCATCAACTTCGAGATGCTGCGCGCCGCCGGCCCCACCGCGGTGCTGATGGTCATCTTCTCGTCGCTGATGGGCGCCATCGTCTGGAACCTGCTCACCTGGTGGTGGGGGCTGCCCTCTTCGTCGTCGCACGCGCTGGCGGGCGGGATGATTGGCGCCACGCTGCCCGTGCTGGGCTTCGAGGGCCTGGTGGGCAGCGGCATCGCGCGCATCGCGGCCTTCATCGTGCTGTCGCCGCTCATCGGCATGACGCTGGGCATCGGGATGATGCTGGCCAGCACCTGGGCGGTGCACCGTCAGACGCCGCTGCGCGTGGACACCTGGTTCCGCCGGCTGCAGCTGGTGTCGTCCGCCATCTTCTCCTTCAGCCACGGCACCAACGACGCGCAGAAGGTCATGGGCATCATCGCGGTGGTGCTCTTCGGCACCATCTGGCGCGACCGCCCGTTCCACATCGACTGGTGGATGATCATCTCCTGCCACGCCGCCATCGCGCTGGGCACCTTCTTCGGCGGCTGGCGCATCATCCGCACCATGGGCCACAGCCTCACGAAGCTGGCGCCCATTGGCGGCTTCAGCGCGGAGACGGGCGGCGGCGTCACCATCATCGCGCTGGCGGAGCTGGGCATCCCCGTCTCCACCACGCACACCATCACCGGCGCCATCGTCGGCGTGGGGTCCACGCGCGGCTGGCGCGCCGTGAAGTGGGGCACCGCCGGCCGCATCATCTGGGCGTGGGTGTTCACCATCCCCGCCGCCGCGCTGGTGTCCGTCCTCGTCTACGGACTCACGCTGGCCGTGGTTCGGATGGTGGGCTGAAGAAAGCCCGGGCGCGGGGGAGCAGTCCCCCGCGCCACCTGCCGCGGCCCTACTGGACGACGCGGACGTTGAGGGCCGTCGACGGTCCACCCACGGCCGGCGGCACCCAGGGCACCACCTTCTTGTTCTGCCACTGGACCAGCTTCAGCGACGGGTCCTCCAGCGGCACGTCGAAGGTGTAGGAGATGCGCGTGGGGCCCTCGGCGTCCGCCTCCTCGATGCGCACCTTCATGCCCTTCATGTCGAACTCGTCGCCCTGGTGCACCGGGTGGCGCGCGGCGCGGTGGATGCGCTCCTCCACGGAGTCCAGGAAGTGGCCGCCCTTGGTGAGCGCCAGCTCCACCGAGTTGGGGCCGGTGCGCGTCACCTTCTGCTCGTGGAGCGAATAGGACAGCACCCACCAGGCCTTGGGCAGCGGCTGGCCCGAGGACCACCAGCGCACGGAGCCGTAGATGCCGATGATGCCGTTGGGGGAGTTGAGCACCACCACGCGCTGGTTGGGGAGCTTCTCCTGGTCAAACGCCTCCGTGTAGCGCGCCTGCACGCGCCCCATGAGCGCGTCCGCCTGGGAGTACTGCTCCATGGTCTGCCACCAGATGTAGGGCGAGCCCACGACGTGGATGAGCGCCATCACCGCCGCGCCGGCCAGCACCGCGCCCGCGCGGAACGTCTTCGCCCGCCCCTTCCACGCGTGGCGCAGCACCACGGCCAGGCCCACCGCCATGCCCAGGCTGGGCACGATGAGCGTGCGCGAGCCGGCGAAGGCGGAGTTGGACATCCACGTGGACACGAACGCGCCCGTCAGCATCCAGCCCACCGTGCGCCGCTCCGCGGCCTCCAGCCGGGGCCACACGCCCCACACGAGCAGCGAGAACAGCGTCAGGCCCGCCGCGCCCAGAATGGTGAAGAGGGGCACCAGGGACTGGTCGAAGATGAAGTCCGGGGGCGCGTTCAGCGTCAGGCCCGCGATGGCGGCCGGCACGCGCCCGAGCATCGCCTGGAACCACGCCACGGGCGTCCCCAGGGCGTCCAGGTACATGTCCGAGCCGCCCGCGCCGTAGCCCATGGCCCGGTACGCCGCGAAGTAGAGGGCCATCAGCACGCCGAAGGGGATGAGCCCCTTGAGCTTGTCCTTCGCCTGCCCCGGCCCGGAGAAGGCCTCGTAGGCCAGCACGTACGGGCTGAGGATGACCATCGTCTCGCCGCACAGGAGCGCGAGCGCGAAGGACACGAGCGCCCCCACCAGCGCGCTCTTGCGCCCCTGCTCCCGCCACTGGACGTGGAAGGCGAGACCGAGGACGCCGAACAGCAGCGACATCACCACGCTGCGGTAGGACAGCCAGCCCAGCACCGCCGCGTGCGAGCCCCAGAGGGCGAAGAGGACCATCGCCACGCCCGCCACCGCCGTGGGCAGCACCCGCCGGAACAGCGCGCCCGCCAGCACCACCAGGCCCACGTACCAGAGCAGCGAGTGGAACTGATAGGCCACGGCGACGCGGTTGTAGAGCACGTGGTCCAGCCCGTAGAGCAGGCTGCCCAGGGGCCGGAAGAACGCGACGCGCACGGTGGGCTCCACCCACCACGGGAAGACGCCCACCTCCGCCAGCCGCAGCGTGTGCTCCGGGATGCCCGTGGCCGTGCGGTACACGTCCAGGTGCGTGTTGCCCAGCGGCGCGGGCGGCGGAATGTTGTCCCAGACGCCCAGCCAGATGAAGTCATCCGGCATGAATCCCGAGCGCAGCGCCAGCGCGCCCAGCGCCACCGCGAACACGATGGAAATCCAGAAGTAACGCTTAAACGGCCAACCCGGGGCGGTTGGCGAAGGAGAAGTATCCATGTTTCAAAGATCTATCAGCACGCCCCCACACGAGATAGGTCCTCCTGGGTCGTCCGCTGCCACCGGAAACACGCGGAGAGTGCGGCGCGTGTGATGGAGATCCTTTGCCAGCGCCCGGACTCCGGGTGATCCTCCGCCGACGAAGGGGGACGCGGTCCGGCAGGTGAAAACACGAACGCGAGCGCCCGTTGCAGCCGCGCCGCCACCGGGCCCGCTCGCATGCGCATCGCCATCATCGCCACGTACACCCATCCGACCCGGCTGCGAATCAAGGAACCCTCCATCATGCAGTCCTCCGTGCCAGAGCTCATCGCGGGCCTGTGCCCGGAGCACGCGGAGGTGGAGATCTTCAACGAGAAGGAGGCGGACCTGCCGTTGGACCGGCACTGGGACCTCGTCTTCTTCTCGTACCTGCACTCGTACTACGAGCACACCAAGGTCCTCTCCACCCTCTTCCGTCAGCGCGGCATGACGACGGTGGCGGGCGGCCGGCACGCGGGCCACTTCCCCGACGACGCGGCGAAGTACTTCGACGCGGTCATCACCGGAGAGCCGGAGTCCAACGTGCCCGCGCTCATCTCGGACTTCGAGAAGGGGGAGCTGAAGCCCCGCTACAGCCTGCCGTCGCAGGGCGCCGCCGCCATCCGGCCGTACCGCTACGAGCTCATCGACTTCACGCACAACAAGGTGCGCCTGCCGGGCATCGAGGCGTCGCGCGGCTGCCCCTTCACGTGCAACTTCTGCGTGCTCACCGGCCACGAGCGCTACCGCTTCCGGCCCATCCCGGAGGTCATCGACGAAATCCAGACGCGCATGCGCTGGAATCCGAACTTCCTGGGGCTGATGGGGGACGCGTTCGTCTTCCTGGACAACAACCTGGGCGGCTCGCCCAAGTACCTGCGCGCGCTGTGCGAAGCGCTCATCCCCTTGAAGAAGACGTGGGGCTGCGCGCTCACCTTCAACGTGCTCAAGGACGAGTCCCTGGTGAAGCTGATGGCGAAGGCGGGCTGCCGCTACGTCTACACCGGCCTGGAGTCGCTCAACCCGGACTCGCTCAAGGCGATGAACAAGGGCCAGAACAAGCTGTCGGAGGTGGACGCCGTCATCCGGCGCGTCTTCTCCGCGGGCATCCTGCTGTCCTTCGGGCTCATCGTCGGCTCGGACGGCGACACCAACGAGTACCTGCACCGGCTGCCGGACTACCTGGCGGACCTGAAGTACTTCTCCGTCACGTTCCTGGGCATCGTGTGCCCGTATCCGGAGACGCCCTTCTTCCGCGAGCTGAAGGCCGAGGACCGGCTTCTGCCCGGCACCACCAGCCGGGACTACGACGGCTACACGCTGTGCCACCGGCCCAAGCAGATGCACGCGTCGGAGGTGGTGGAGCACTTCCAGCGGCTGTGCCACACGCTGGGCAGCCTGCCCAACATCGCGCGGCACTACGCGTCCAAGCTGATGATGAGCGACCTGCCCCGCTACAGGCAGACCATCCTCTTCTCCGGGCCCGAAATCGTCAGCATCCGCAACCCGGTGAAGAACCCGGCGCGCCGCTACATCGCGGGGCTGGATGCCATCGAGGCGTGGGACGCGGAGCGGATGCCCGCGCTGGGCCTCACGCCGCAGGTCCTGACCTGAGCCGGGACGGCAGGCGCACGTCCCACGCCAGCCCCAGGGCCTGGAGCGCTCGGATGAAGAGCCAGCCCGGGTCCCACTGCCACCACACCCAGCCGTGCCGCGCGGACGCGGGGAAGGCGTGGTGGTTGTTGTGCCAGCCCTCGCCCAGCGCGAGCACGCTCACCCACCACACGTTGCGGCTGTGGTCGCGCGTGTCGTGGACGCGGTGTCCGAACGCCGCGTGGCACACGGAGTTCACCGCGTAGGTGCTCTGCATCCAGCACACCACGGGCAGGAAGAAGTACGCGGGCACCGTGCGCCAGCCGAACGTCAGCCCCACGAAGAGCACCCCCAGCACCTGCGGCGCGATGCGGTAGCGCAGGAGCCAGTGGTAGTAGCGGTCGTCCGCCATGTCACGGCACCAGGTGCGCCAGCCGTCCTCCTCCGTGGAGGCCTCGTTGAGGATCCAGCCCATGTGCGCGTACCAGAAGCCGCGCAGCGGCGAGTGCACGTCCCCCTCCGCGTCCGCCTTCGCGTGGTGCAGCCGGTGGTTGGCGGCCCACAAGAGCGGACTGCCCTGCGCCGTGAGCATGGCCACGGTCACCAGCGCGTACTCCACCCAGCGGGGGCACACGAAGGCGCGGTGGCAGAGGAGGCGGTGCAGCCCCACCGTCGTGCCCAGGCCAATGGACACGTACACGGCCAGCGCCACCGGCAGCGCGTACGGGGGCCAGGGAAGGAAGAACGCCAACGCGGCCAGCCCGTGGACCACGAGCATGTAGATGACGATGACGGGACTGAGCTGGAAGCGGAGCGGCGCGGTGATCATGAGCCCGGTGCGGTGGTCGAGGAAGAAGCACGCAGTCTAGGGGCCCCGCCTGACGGGACAAGGAATGCGCGTCCGGCGCGTCACATCACGCGCGCGTCACGGAGCCGGGCGGCCTGGGGCGGCACGAGCGCCTCGGCCGGCGGAGCCTGGAGCGTGGCCTGGAAGCGGTCCACGCGGCGCAGCTCCGCGCGGGCCTCCACCTCCGTGAAGATGGCGCGCGCCCGGGCGAGGAAGTCCTCGCGCCGATGCGGCAGGGCCACCGCCGCGTCGAAGTAGGCCACACCCGTCTCCCAGCGGTTGGGACTCTTCTCCAGGACGGCGATGGCCTCCAGGAACACCGGCTCCGCGGCCTTCGGTCCCTTGCGCAGGGCCAGCGAGCGCGCCGTCACACGCAGCGCCGGGCCCTTCAGGTACGGATAGAGCCGAGCGATGACGCGCGCCTTGATGCAGGACAGGCGGACGATCTTCAACAGCTCCTTGCGCGGCACCACCGTGGCGCCCTCCTCCAGCGCGAAGAGGGCCGCCTCCGCCGCGTCCACCAGCCCCACCTGGAGGAAGGGCACCAGCACCTGGTAGCTCCAGATGCTCTTGAAGCAGCGCACCGCGACGAGCGCCGCCTCCTCCACCTGGTGCTCGCGCACCGTGACGTTGGCCAGGTGGTTCAAGCTGGCGCACTGGTTGGCCAGGTCCGCCACCTCCTCGCTGATGCGCAGCCCCTGCTCCAGCTCCGCGCACAGCTCGCCCACGTCACCTTCGCCCATGAGGTAGCGGCACATGGGCCCCCACGAGTGCGCCCAGCCCTGGTGCATCAGCGCGTTGAGCTCCACGCCAATGGTCCCCATCTGCTCATAGAGCGCCACCGCGGTGCGGAAGCGCGAGTGGAGGAACTCGCCCGTGGCCTGCATCATCAACGACGTCTGGCGCTCCCAGCGCTCGCCCACCTGGCGCAGCGTGGAGACGGCCTCCTCCTGGAAGGTGCGCGCGCGCTCCAGCTCGTTGGCGAAGAAGGCCTGGATGCCCAGGCGGCTGAGCGCGAGTCCCTCCGCCACGGGGTCCTTGGAGCGGCGCGCGTACTCCAGCGCCTTCTCGCAGTGGTAGCGCGAGCGCTTGAGCAGCCCCGCGCCGAACAAGAGCGTGCCGTAGTAACCGCGCGCCAGGCTCATGGCGTAGTCGTTGCGCGAGCGCTCCGCCATGTTGGTGGACACCAGCGTCGCCCAGGTGAGCTTGGTGATGTCCGCGAAGTAGTAGATGCGGATGAGCGAGTTGAGCGTGGACAGCTGCTGCAGGTAGTTGCCCAGCCTCGCCGCCGGCAGCGGGCGCAGGATGAAGGGCAGGAGCGACGCGAGCCCTCGAAGGAGGAGATTGGCCAGCGTGCGCAGGCCCAGCGCGGCCAGGCTCCCCGGGAGGCTGCGGCCCCTCAGCACCAGTGACTTCTCCAGGTGCTGCGTGGCGAGCGCGGACTCGCCCTTCTCCTGGTGCGCGCGGCCCAGGCCCAGGTGCAGCTCCGCCTGGCGCGGGGGCTCCTCCTCGTCCACCAGGCACTGCTCGAACATCAGGATGGCGTTGGCGTAGTGGCCCGCCTGGAGCAGCGTCTCCGCCAGCTCCTGCATCACCCGGCGCGTCTGGAGCAGCGTCACCTCCGGGTCCACCGGGACGACGGTGCCCAACAGCTCCAGGCCGCGGTTGTAGTGGTAGAGCGCGTCGTCGTTCGCGTACTGCGCCCGCGCGCTCCGGGCCGCCATCAACGTGTACTCCAGGCCCTTGTCCTCCACGTTGCCCGCGAGGAAGTGGAACGCGAGCAGACCCGCGGAGGCCGCGAGGTTGTCGTTGGCGCGGGCCTCCAGGTAGCGCGCGAGCCGGCGGTGCAGGTCCTCACGCGCCGACACCAGCAGCGTGTTGTAGGCCACGTCCCGGATGACGATGTGCTTGAAGAGGCAGGTGTACGGCTCCTCCGTCTCCAGCAGGATGAGGCCCAGGCGCTGGAGCGTGTCCATGGCCTCGCGCAACACGCCGTGGCCCAGGGTGGGCACCAGCGCCGCCACCGCGTCCAGCGTGAAGATGCGCCCGATGACGGACGCCACCTTCACCACCAGCTTCTCCGTCTCGCTGAGCAGGTCGATGCGCGACAGCACCACGTCCTGGATGGAGTCCGGCAGCAGCAGGTCCTGCAGGCCGCGCTTCAGCTCCATCCGCTGCGAGCCGGGCTCCACCGGCCCCAGGTAGCCCTGCTCCGCCAGGCCCTCCACGATGGATTCGATGAAGAACGGGTTGCCCTGCACCTTCGCGAGCAGCCGGTCCTCCAGCGCGACGTCCGGCGGTGACAGGCGCAGGTGCACGCGCAGGAGCGCCCGCGTGTCCTCGTCGTCCAGGCTCGTCAGGTCCAACGGGACGAACTCCGGCAGGTCGCGCAGCCCCCGGAGCTGGTCGCCCGGGCGCATCGTCGCCAGCACCATGATGCGGTGCGAGCCCACGCGCGCCGCCAGGTACTGGAGCAGGTCCAACGAGATGTAGTCCGCCCAGTGCAGGTCCTCGAAGTAGAGCAACAGCGGCTGCGCGCGGCTGAGCATCTCCAGGAGCTGGAAGACGATTTGAAACACCTTCTGCTGCTTGCGCCGCGCGTCGATTCCCGCGGTGGCGGGCGTCTCCTCCAGCGCCATGCCGAGGATGCCCGCGACGACGGGGATCCACTCCGGCCCCACGTCCTCCAGGCCCTCCAGCCCCTGCCGCAGGCGCGTGAGCTGCGCGTCGGTGTCGTCCGAGTCGTGCAGTCCGAACGCCTGGAGCAGCACCTCCTTCCAGGGGAAGAAGGGGGTGAAGGCCTCGTAGGAGTAGCAGACGCCGTACAGCGCCCGGGCGCCGCCCTCCTCCGCGTCCTCCAGCACGCGCGCGCCCAGCCGCGACTTGCCGATGCCCGCCTCGCCGGACACCACGCTCACGCGACCCTGGCCGGCGAAGGCCCCGGTGAGCGCTTCGTGCAGCACGTTGAGCTCACGGCTGCGGCCGATGATGTCGCCCCGGCCCTTGATGAAGAGGCTGCGGCGCGTCTCCCCCAACAGCCGGTACACCGGCACCGAGCGTGAGACGCCCTTCAACTTCGCGTCCTCCACGAACTCGGTGGCGAAGCCGCCCTGCTGCGATCTCGCCTGGGTGTTGGCGCACAGGTGCACGCCGTCCTGGCGTCCGCCGTGCGTCATCAGGCGCGCGGCCATGTTCACGACCTCGCCCAGCGCGGAGTAGCCCTTGCGCGTGGGCGAGCCCATGTCCCCGCAGTAGGCGTGGCCGGTGGCGATGCCGATCTGCAGCTCATCCAGGAAGGGGAACTGCTCCCGGGCCTTGAGCAGCTTGCAGGCCAGCCGGCACGCCAGCACCTCCTTGTTCTGCTGGGCGGTGGGCGCGCCGAACAGGACGTAGAGCACGTTGCCCTTGTCCGTGAAGTCCGTCATCAGCAGCACGCCGCCATGGTGGGCGGACTCGCGCTGGACGTATTCGTAGTAGGCGTTGAGGTCGCGGGTGAACGCGTCCGGATCCGCGTCCGCCCGCGCGTGGGTGAAGCGCACGAAGAAGCAGGTGACGTCGCGGAAGTCGCCCGCGAACTCCTGGTGCGCGGTGGTGATCTTCGTGAAGAGCACCGGGTGCAACAGCAGCGCGCACCGGCCCACCAGCTCCGCTCCGCCCGTGGGCGCGGGCAGCGGGCGCTTCACCGACTCCACCGGCGCGTCGAGCGCCAGCCGGTGGTTGCCGCCCTCGCGCGGCTCGCCCTTGCGCGCGGCTTCCGGCAGCGCCGCCCAGGCGCGCGGGCTCAAGACGACCTCCGACACCGTGGCCTGCTTCTCCGCGCCCACCGCCTGCGCCAGCGGCTCGCCCACGAGCGCCGGGTGCATCCACAGGCCGGTGGTGCCCATCACGATGCGGGTGGCCTCACCAAAGCCGATGCCGATGCGCGACGACACACCGAAGCGCTGGCCCAACAGCTCCAGCCGGGCGAAGCGCGCGAGCCTGCGCTGCACGCCCAGCGCGCACACCGCCGCTCGCTGCACGACGTCGGCGTCCGCCTCCGCGGGCGCGGACTCGAAGCACGCGAGGATGGAGTCGCCGGCGAACTGGTAGATGTCCCCGCCGTGGTCGCGGACCACGTCGATCATCTCCGTGTAGTAGTTCGTCAGCAGGCGCTGGAGCGCGTCGATGCCGCGCGGGCCCGCGCCGCTCAGCCCCACCACGATGGGCGTGAAGCCCGCGATGTCCAGCAGCAGGATGGCGCCCCGCACGCCCTCCGCCCGGGGCAGTGCGTCCGCATCCTGGCTCCCAAGCCGCGCGAGGATGGCCGCCGGCATGTACGGTGCCAGCATCGCGACAGCGGGATCGATGGGCTGCGTGGAGGGCATCCTTAAGGGGCTTTCCGCTCAGGACAGGTTGGCGAAGCGCAGGTACAGGGCGCCCAGGCACATGGCGCCGTAGAGGGGGATTTCCGCCGTCTCCGGCCAGGGCTGCTGCTTGCGCACCGCGCCCCAGACGTGCACCGCCGTCATCAGGCCACCAATGAGGCCGATGAGCTCGAAGATGACCAGGTGGCTCTTGGGGTCCGGGATGAACTGCACCACCGCGATGATGACGGACAGCGCCAGGCCGCCCAGGCAACGCGCGAAGTAGACCGTCAAATCGTTGTTGCCCGTGGGCAGCTCCCACCCGAACCAACGCGCCCAGCGCAGCGGAATGAACAGCAACGGCAGTGCGTAGACGAGCAGGAAGACCGAGGTGGAGACCGCGAGGAACCAGCTGGCCAGCGGATAGTCGGGGTTGATCATGATGGCGGACGTGACGGGTGACGGACGTGCACCCGCGGCGCACACCCTTCCCCACGCCGTCCATCCTAGAATCTTTTGCCACCCCGTGGGGCGGCTTCCCCCCGGCCAAGGCCCTGCTTGAGCCCGCCTGCCGCCTAGCGGGTGGCGGCCAGGAGGAACTCGGCCACCCGCTCCAGGGAGGTGGTGCGCTCGGCCTCCGCCGGGAAGCGCCGGAACACCTCCGGTGGCCCGTGCAGGATGAGCGGCTTGCCATAGCGCAGGGCCAGGACGGCCTCCGCCGCGGTGCCGGCGCCCCCGGGCAGCGCGACCAGCGCATGCGGCGTCAGCACGTTGATGTGGTTGCGGCTCATGGGGTCCGTGCCCTGCTCCCCGCTGAGCGGCAGGTGCGTGTAGATGGGGATTTCGATGTCCGTGTTCGGGTAGCCGGGCCGGGGCTGATAACGGCCGTCCGCGCCCACGGTGCCGGGGATGATGCCGATGGCCGCCCCCCGCCGCCCCTCCACCTGGACGAAGGCGCCCGCCGCCACGCTCATGACGCCGCCGCCCGCGCCGGTGAGCAGGTCGAACCCGGCTTCAGCAATCCACCGCGCCAGGGGGACGACCCACTCCTCGTGGGTATGCGCCCCGGAGCCGAACACTCCGATGATGCGGCGGTGTCTGCGCATGACTGCGTCCTCCCCGAAAAACTGGAACTACGTGAGCCCCTGTTCCATGCGAATCCCCGGCCAACGCCGCAAGGGCTCACGGACCGGCGTGCGTCCTGACTCCCGTCCACCCGTGGAAGGTGCGTGGCGCGAGCGTCGGGCAGCCGTCGCTTCCCTCCTCCCGGAGCGCCAGACGTTCCCGCACGACCCGTGATGTCGGACCCCTCCTCTACCTTCGTTCGCAGGTGAGCAAGGAGGCTGCCCATGTTCGACGCCTGTGGAGGTTGTGAGCGCCGTGGCACCGCCGGAGAGGTGTTCGACTGGTGCGCGCACTGCGAATTGTCCCTGTGCCCCGGCTGCCTCCAGCGCGGCTGCTGCGGCAGCGTGCCCGCGGACTCCGGGCGCGGTGCCCCCAAGGAGCTGCCCGACCCGCCACCTCCCGAGCGCGAGCCCCTTCCGGAGGACTTCGGGGGCCGCTGCTGCACGCACGCCCGCGCGGTGGCGTGCTCCTGCGCCTTCCACTGGGTCTGCACGCGCCACGGCGACCTGCACGTGGGCACGCACGACTGAGGCGCGGGGCGTTTTTCAGCGGACGTGGAGCATCAACGCCCGTGCGGGCGTTGACACACGGGCAGCCGGTCCACGAGGTTTCCGCCTTCTTTCAGGCATTCCCGCCGGACACAGCACGGAGCACGAACACCATGGGTCTCGCCGAACGGTCGGAAATGGCCGCGTTCAAGAAGGACTCCTTCGACTCGAAGGTGGCGGAGCTGAAGGAGGCCGCTGGGGGCGCGGACCTCCAGGTGACGCTGGACGAGGCGAGCTTCACCACCGTGGCAGCCATCCAGATGCTCTCCAACGGCGTCTTCGACCGGCTCATCGACGACATGAAGTCCGTCTGTATCGACGACATCGGAAAGCAGGCCGTCCGGGAAGGCATCCAGACGTTGCACATCGTCCACAGGGACGCGCCCGGCTTCACGCTGGAGCTGACGGGCGGCACGTTCACCGTGCGCGCGAAGGTGGACGGCTCACTCGGCGAGGACCTGCCGGGCTACGGCACGTACAGGGCCTTCCTGCTGAAGAAGCTGTAAGGCCTCACGCGGCTTCACGGACCGGAGGGACGCTTTGTCAGCGACGTCCTCCGGCCCGGGTCATTCCGTCCGGCTCAGGGCACGTCCAGCGCGACGCCCTGCCCCGGGACGGCCATCACCCAGCGGACGAGGTCCGGCTTGCCGCCGCAGGTGACGCGCACCTCGAACTCGCGGCCCGCGGGCATCTGGCTGGACAGGGGCGTCTGACCGTCCAGAACCTGCGAGCCCAGCGCCACGCGGCAGCCCTGGGCACCGGTGACGCTGAGCGTCCCCCGGGCATCCGCCTGGGGCGGGGCGTCCGCGAGCGTGCGCAGGTCGATGTGCTCGGACCTCGGCACCTTACCGAAGCGGTGCAGCTTGCCGTCCACGGCCGTGGAGATGAGCCAGCCGGCGGTGCCCTCGGGCAGGCCCTGGCTCGCCTCCAGCCGGACGCCGGACACGTAGACGCGCTCACCCTCCTGGGCGTTGCGCACCTCCACGCCGCCCTTGGGCAGCAGGAACACCAGCGCGAGCCCCGCGAGCACCAGGGCCACGCCGCCCACGATGAGCCCCTTGCGCTGGCCGGGCGTCAGCCCCTTCCCCGTCGCGCTGGCGGCGGGCGCGGAAGCCGCGGGGGAGACCGCGTGGACGGGGGCCGGCGGCGCGGCCACGGGAGCCGCCGGTGTCCGCCCCCGTGGC
>NZ_RAWN01000202.1:0-16437 GCF_003668895.1 Corallococcus sp. AB045 | reverse complement strand
GAGGCGGGGGCGACCGGGCGGCGTATACTCGCAACCCGCGTGAGTTACGAGTTGGTCCTTCAGGCGCGGACCCCAGGCGCCTCCTTCGACATGGCACGGGTGGACGCCCTGCTGGCGGCGCGCCCGGGGACCGCCCGCCCGGACGGCGTGCGCGAGTGGGACCTGGGGGTGGGCACCGTGGAGGTCCTGCCCCTGCGCGACGGCAAGCGGGTGGTGGGCGCGGAGCTGCGCGTGCCGCTGGTGGCTGGTGAGGAGCTCATCCGCGAGGTCCTGACGGAGGCCGCCGGGCTGGCCCACAAGGCCCAGCTCCGGCTGTTCGACCCGCAGCTGGGAGAGGTCCTCACGGGCTCCTCCACGGAGCGGGTGGTCGAGCAGTACCTGCGCACGGAGCACTACCGGCGCACCGCGAAGCCCATGGAGATCACCCCCGGCCTGGCGGAGGCGATGGACCGGGCCGAGCGCGTGAACAGCCTGGGCCTGCCATCCGAGCGCATGTCGCTGCCGTCGCGGCTGGTGCTCTTCGCGGTGGGAGGCTTCGCCCTTCTCTACTTCGTGATGAGCTTCCTGATGGCGAAGCTCAACGGGGAGTGAGCCGGGGGGCGCCGGGGACCCTGGCGGGCGGAACGCACGGCGCGTACGGCGGGCAATGGGCGCCGGAGTGAATCTGGCGTTAACGTGCCAGTGTGCTCAAGGCCCTCGTCATCGTCTGCATCCTGTTGCCCCTGGCGGAGCTGTACCTGCTGATCACCCTGGGGCATCACATCGGGTTGGGGGCCACGCTCGCGCTGCTGGCGGCCTCCGCCGTGCTGGGGAGCCTCATCGCCCGGAGGCAGGGCGAGAAGGTGTTCCGCAACTGGCGCGAGGCCATGGCCGGTGGCGGCGTGCCCGAGGAGGGCCTGCTCAACGGCGTGCTGGTGATGGTGGGCGGCGCGCTGCTCATCGCGCCGGGGTTCATCTCCGACGTGATAGGGCTTTCGCTGATGGTGCCGCCGGTGCGCCGAGTGGTGACGGCGCGGGTGAGGCGCTCGCTGGAGCAGACGCTGCGGTCGGGCACCGTGCGCTTCACGCAGGTCGGGCCTGTTCCGGGCGTGGACCCGTTCCAGGACGCCCGGCGCTTCGACGCGCAGGAGACGGCCGCGAAGGTGGAGCCCTCGCCCTCGGAAGAAGGCCCCACCGCCTTCCGCCGCCCCCGGAGCGAAGGGGGCGAGGTGGACGCGGAGTTCACCAGCGACGAGGAACCCCGGGGCTGACGGGCCCGCGCTGGGGCGAGCCGTTCCAGCGCGGTGTCACGGGCGCGGGAGCCGGCATGGGCGCGGGGGCCTTCGCGGGGGCACCGGGCTCGGGTTCGGCGGACATGCCCAGGGCGATGCGGGCCTCGGTGGCGTAGCGGCCGTTGGGGAACTCGCGGAGGTACTGGCGGAACTCGTCCTCCGCGTCCGCGGGCAGGTGCTGCCTGTTGAAGCAGCGGCCGCGCAGGATGCGGGCCTGTTCCCGGTGGCTCGTGCGAGGGCTGGCGGCGGCGATCTCCCCCAGGCCCACGAGGAACTGGCCGCACGTGGTGGTGGCCGTCTGGACCTTGGCGTAGCCGAGGAATCGCTCATCGGAGTCATCCGACAGCAGTCCGCCCGGAACGAGTCCCCCCAGCGTCTTGCGCTTGCGCGGCTCCGCGGGCGTGGCCTGAGCCATGGAGGGAGCCTGCACGGCGCCCGGCGTGGGCGCGGAGGACGCGAGCGAGCCCGCCGAAGCGCCGGGGTAGGGCGCGAAGTCGTCGGACGGGGTGGGCTCGCGCGGAGGCACGGCCCGCGGAATCTCCGTGTTGGGAGCGTGCGCCTGGGCCAGGGCCTCCCCCGGCGAGGGCACGGCAGGGGCCTGCGCGACGGCGGTGCGAGGCGCCTCGGGGTCCGGAGCATCGGGCGTCTTCTGGGCGACGGCCTGCGACGGCGCGGTGTTGTTCTCCACGGGCGCCGAGGCGCCGGGCGCTTTCAGGGCGACGGCCTGCGACGGCGCGGTGTTGTTCTCCACGGGCGCCGAGGCGCCGGGCGTCTTCTGGGCGACGGCCTGTGACGGCGCGGCGTTGTTCTCCACGGGCGGAGTGCCGGGAGCCTGCGTGAGCGCCTCCGAGGGCGTGTCGCGGGTGGCAACGGACGGACTCACCTCGACGCGTGACGGGCCCTTCTTCGAGGGCACGACGCTCGCGACCGCGACGCCGGGCTCCGCGGCCCGCAGGTCCCGGAACGCCTGCCGGTCTCCAGCGGAGAGCGCGCGAGGCTTCAAGGTTTCACCCGTGCCCGCGAGCTCCACGCGCTCGCCCGCGTCCACGAAGCGCGGAGGCTGACCCTCCGCGTCCACTCGCACGCGTCCTTCGAGCACCGCCACCGCGGCCCCGGCCGCCGTGCGCTCCACGGAGAAGACCGTCCCCACGACGGACACCCGCAGGCCCGCGGACTCCACGAGGAACGCATCGCGCTGCGCATGCGAGGCATTCACGGACAGCCGTCCCTGCTGGACGGTCAGGTGCACCGCCTTCGACTCGGCGCGGGCGAACACCACGTCCGAGCCCGCCGACAGACGCACGCGGCTTTCATCCGGAAGCCGCAGCACGGCCGACGCCTTCGGAGGCGTCCGCACCGCCATGCCCGAGCGCAGCCGCATCCCGGCCGCCAGCGCATGTTCCACACCCGTGGCCTCCCGCACCACCGCGCCGGTGACACGCTCCGCCTCCGTAGTGGACTCAGCTTCCGAATGAGCCGCGACCGCTTCCAGCTTCCCAGGCGTCGAAGGGGAGCCCTCACCCGACGCGACCGCTCCCTCCGTGGCGCCACGCTGTCCGGTGGTCTTCAAGTCCTCGGGTACGGTCCGCTCGCCGGAAGTCCCAACGCCCGGGCGGGTCGCGACCGGGGACTCCGGCCCTTGCGCCGCATTCTTCCAGCGCGCCCCACCCAGCCACACCACCAGCGCGACGGCGCAGGCCCCCGCGAGCGTCATCGCCCACGGCGACAGGAACCGCCGCTCGGGCACCGCCATCCGCTTCGCCGCGGCGGCCTTCAGCTTCGCCCCCGTCTCCTCCCACCGCACGGAGGGCTCCACCGAGCGCGCCGTGTGCAGCAGCGCCCGGGCCTCCACCACGCGCTTCCACTCCGCGGCGCACGCGGCGCACTCCGCCACGTGCGCCTCCACGCGGGCCTTGCCGGCGGCATCCAGCTCACCCGCGGCCAGCGCCCACAGGGCCTGTGTCTCATGGCCGGCCATGGGAACCTCCCGCCGGCCGGGCGACGACCAGACGCTGCATGGCTTCGGTGAACTCCAATCTCGCGTGGTGCAGGCGGCTGCGCACGGTGTTGGGCGAGCTTCCCACGGCGACGGCAATCTCGTCCGGGCTCATGCCGCACAGCTCGGCGTAGACGAAGACGATGCGCTTCTTGGGCTTGAGCTTCTCCAGCGCCGCCTCCACCAGCTGGGCGGCCTGACGACGCTCCGCGGCGCGCTCCGGGTCCTCCCCCGTCGCCACCATCTCCGGCGGGTCCGCGAAGGGGTCCTCCGGCCGGCGCCGCTTCCACCTCAGGTGGCTGAGCGCCACGTTGGCGCACACCCGATAGAGGAACGTCTTGAAGCGGGACTCCCCCCGGAAGCCCTTCACCGCCGTGAGCAGCCGCAGGTACGTCTCCTGAAGGAGGTCGTCCACCTCCACGCGGTTTCCCACCAGGTGGCGCAGGGTGCGCGCCGCGTCCAGCTTCGTGGCCTCGTAGAGCTGCTCGAAGGCAGCCAGGTCCCCCTCCTGGACCCGCTGGACCAGGAGCCGCAGGCGGGCCTCGTCCGCGGAGGCCGCCCCACGCGCGTCCACCGCGCCCACGCCGGACTCCGGCGGGACCGCGGACGCCCACGTGCGCGCTCCTCGGCTGAACACCAGGGCTTCTCCTTCAGGGCGACGCCGGACGTCCCCTTTCTCCAGGAACGCCCTCCAGTCTGTATCGGTGGTCCAGACGAGCACACTGCCTCCGTGCCCCTGGGTCTCCGGAGAGACGAAAAAAGATCAAAATTATTTGATCAATCTGGCCCCCTCTTGCGTCGAAGGCTCTCGAAATCGGATGACCCCCCCGGTGGCCGGTCCGGACCCATCCCATTCCTTTGGAGCCCCCACTCATGAGGAACATCACGCTTCGCGGCACATTGGTCGTGCCGTTCCTTACGCTGTTAGGCCTGTTGTCGGGTTGTATCCTCGAGACGAATGGCGGCGGTTACTGGCCCGACGACGACTACGACTACAGCTACGGCTGTTCCACCACGTCCGACTGCGGCTCGAACCAATACTGTCACTCGGGTAGCTGCTGGGACCTGGACTCCAACTCCCAGAACTGCGTCTTTTCCAGCGAGTGTCCCGGCACGCAGATGTGCATCAACGGCTGGTGCGCCCAGTCGTGCTACCGCGACTCGGAATGTGGCGCGGGCGCCCGCTGCAAGGACAACTTCTGTACCTCTTCCGGCACCAAGCCGGACGCGGGCACCACGGACGGTGGCACCAAGCCGGATGCCGGCACGAAGCCGGACGCGGGCTCGGACGGCGGCACCAAGCCGGACGCGGGCACGGACGGCGGCACCAAGCCGGACGCGGGCTCCGACGGCGGCACCGCGGTCTGCCGGGTCAACTCTGACTGCGGCGCGGACCACTACTGCATCAACGGCGCGTGCCGTCAGCAGTGCGATCGGGACGACAAGTGCGGCCCGGGCGGCTTGTGCGTCCAGGGCCTGTGCCAGAAGCCGCCGACGGACCCGAACGCGTGCACCACGGAGGCCCAGTGCCCCACGGGCCGCGACTGCGTGAACGGCCAGTGCCGCGCGTCGTGCTCCTCCACGACGGAGTGCTCGGCGGACACCAAGTGCGAGGTGGGCTACTGCCTGCCCATTCCGTCCGGCGGCCAGTGCAAGGCCAACTGCGAGTGCCCGGCCGGCCAGGTCTGCAACAGCGGCCAGTGCAAGTCGCCGCAGCCGGACCCGGGCCAGTCGTGCCTCGCCAACTGCGACTGCCCCTCCGGCCAGGTGTGCAACGGCGGCTACTGCAAGCAGCCCGTGCCGGACGCGGGCTCGGGCAGCAACATCTCCTGCACGGTGAACTGCGAGTGCCCGTCCGGTGAGGTCTGCACCAGCGGCAAGTGCAAGCTGCCCCCGACGCAGCCGTCGAACGACGCGGGGACGTCCGGCACCGTGTGCCGCGCCAACTGCGAGTGCCCGGCCGGCCAGGCCTGCACCAGCGGCCAGTGCAAGCCGGTGAACCACGGCTCCGGCAAGGTCTGCCAGGCCAACTGCGAGTGCCCGTCCGGCGAGCGCTGCCAGGACAACGTCTGCTGGTTGTAGCCGTCAGCGGCTGAAGCTCACCGCGAGGGGGCCACCATGCGCCAGCATCGGTGGATCTCCTTGCGGTGGAAGTCCTCGGGGATGGAGCGGGGGGTGATCTCCTCCACCTGCGCCATGCCCCGGGTCGCGGAGTCCTTCAGTTCGAAGCCCAGGAAGTTGGTGGAGAAGTAGAGGACGCCTCCGGGGGCCATGAGCGCCCGGAGGTGTTCCAGCATCCGCACGTGGTCGCGCTGCACGTCGAAGGTGCCCGACATCTTCTTCGACGTGGAGAACGACGGCGGGTCGCAGACGATGAGGTCGTACTTGTCGTCCCCGTGCTTCGCCTGGTCCTCCAGCCACGCCTTCGCGTCCGCGCGGATGAGCACGTGGCGCGGGTCCGCCAGGCCGTTGAGGACCAGGTTGTCCTCCGCCCAGTCCAGGTACGTGTTGGACAGGTCCACGCTCACGCTGCTCGCCGCGCCGCCCGCCGCCGCGTACACGGTGAACGCGCCGGTGTAGGCGAAGAGGTTGAGGAAGTGCTTCCCCTTGGCCTCGCTGCGCACGCGGGCGCGGGTGTTGCGGTGGTCCATGAAGAGGCCGGTGTCCAGGTAGTCGCCCAGGTTCACCCAGAACTTGAGGCCCTGCTCCTCCACCACCAGCCGCTCGCTGCCCTCTCCCACGCGGCCGTACTGCGAGCGGCCCCAGGGCTGGGGCGTGTGTGTCTTCACGGACGTGCGCTCGGGCGGCACGCCCAGCACGGCGGTGACGGCGGCGAGTACTTCCGCGCGGTCCGCATCCGCGTTCGCGCCCTTCGCGTGGGCCTTGCGGCGGGGGAACTCCACGACGTGGGCGTGGTCGCCGTAGAGGTCCACGGCGTAGGAGTACTCGGGGATGTCCCGGTCGTAGACGCGGAAGGCGGTGAGCCCCTGCGCGCGAGCCCACTTGCGCAGGCGCTTCGCATTCTTGCGCAGGCGGTTCTCGAACATGCCCGCGCCCTGCGTCTCCTGGTTGCCTTCGTCCGCCATGGCTCCCCTCATATTGCAGGCCGCCCCGGGGGCGGGGGAAAACCACGGCCCATGAGCGTGCGCGTCGAGAAGAACGGCCCCGTCACCACCGTCATCCTCCACCGGCCGGACGTCCGCAACGCGGTGGACGCTGGCACGGCCCGGCAGCTGGCGGACGCCTTCCGGGCGTTCGACGCGGACCCCGACGCGCGCGTGGGTGTGCTGTACGGCGACGCGGGCACCTTCTGCGCGGGCGCGGACCTGAAGGCCGTGTCCGAGGGGCGCCTCCTGCGTCTGGAGCCGGACGGCGACGGGCCCATGGGGCCTTCGCGCATGCGCCTGTCCAAGCCCGTGGTGGCGGCCATCAGCGGGCACGCGGTGGCGGGCGGCCTGGAGCTGGCGCTGTGGTGCGATTTGCGCGTGGCGGAGGAGGACGCGGTGCTGGGCGTCTTCTGCCGCCGCTGGGGCGTGCCCCTCATCGACGGGGGCACCGTGCGACTGCCCCGGCTGATTGGCCTGTCGCGCGCGTTGGACCTCATCCTCACCGGCCGCCCCGTCCCTGCCTCCGAGGCGCTGGGCATGGGCCTGGTCAACCGCGTGGTACCGAAGGGCGAGGCCCGGGCCGCGGCGGAGGCGCTGGCCGCCCAAATCGCCGCCTTCCCGCAGGCCTGCATGAACGTGGACCGGGCTTCCGCCTATGCCCAGGGCGACCTGGCCTTCGAAGACGCGATGCGCCAGGAGTTCCAGGGCGGGGTGAAGGTGCTCCAGTCGGAGTCCATCCCCGGGGCCACGCGCTTCGCGAAGGGCGCGGGCCGGCACGGCCAGTTCGAGTAGGACCTCGGGGGACGCTGCACGGCCGGTGGGACTGTGTTAGTTCGCGAAGCCATGCGCTTCGACACGCTCGCCATCCACGCCGGCCAGGAGCCGGATCCCACCACCGGCGCCATCATGACGCCCGTGTACCTGACCTCCACCTACGTCCAGGACGGGCCGGGGGAGCACAAGGGCTACGAGTACAGCCGCACGCAGAACCCCACGCGCAAGGCGCTGCAGGACTGCCTGGCCGCGCTGGAAGGCGCGAAGTACGGCGCCGCGTTCGCGTCCGGCCTCGCTGGCACGGACATGCTGATGCACATGCTGGAGGCCGGTGACCACGTCATCGTCTCCGACGACGTGTACGGCGGCACCTTCCGCATCTTCGACAAGGTGTTCAAGCGCTCCGGCCTGAACTTCTCCTTCGTGGACCTCTCCAAGCCGGAGAACTTCGAAGCGGCCATCACCCCGAAGACCAAGATGGTCTGGGTGGAGACGCCGACGAACCCGATGCTCAAGCTCATCGACCTGGCGCGCATCGCCGAGGTCGCGAAGAAGCGCGGCATCATCTCCGTCGCGGACAACACGTTCATGACGCCGTACTTCCAGAAGCCCCTCGACCTGGGCTTCGACGTCGTGGCGCACTCCACGACGAAGTACCTCAACGGCCACAGCGACGTGGTGGGCGGCTTCGTCTGCACCAGCCGCGACGACATCGCGGAGCGGATGTACTTCCTGCAGAACGCGGTGGGCGGCGTGTCCGGCGCCTTCGACAGCTTCCTCGTGCTGCGCGGCGTGAAGACGCTGCACGTGCGCATGGACCGCCACGCGCAGAACGCGATGAAGGTGGCCCAGTACCTGTCCACGCACAAGCAGGTGAAGAAGGTCACCTACCCGGGCCTGGAGACGCACCCGCAGCACGCGCTCGCCAAGCAGCAGATGACCGGCTTCGGCGGCATGCTGACGTTCGACATCCACGGCGGCCTGGAGGCGGCGCGCACCTTCCTCAAGACGGTGAAGGTCTTCGCCTGCGCCGAGTCCCTGGGCGGCGTCGAGTCCCTCATCGAGCACCCGGCCATCATGACCCACGCCTCCATCCCCAAGGAAACGCGGGAGAAGCTGGGCATCGCGGACGGCTTCATCCGCCTGTCCGTCGGCATCGAGGACGCGCAGGACCTCATCGACGACCTCGCGCACGCGCTCGACCGCGTGAAGTAGTCAGCGCGCTCGCTCGCGCTCCAGGCGGCCGGCCCTGCCCTCCGGGGCAGGGGGAATGTTGGTTGGGACACAACGTTTCCGGCGCGATGCGTAACCGACTGCTTGGTCCCACCTGCCTCCTGGGCGCGTGGCTCGCGACTGGCTGCGAGTCACCGCCTTCTCCCACTGACTCCGACGTTCCTCCGGCCGCGCTGCCGGAGTCGCTCTCCGCGTCCAACTGCAATCAGCTCGTCACCAAGGCGGTGACGGCCAGCGGTGACGACGGCAACGTTCCCGGCAACACGCAGGACGACAACCTCGCCACGCGCTGGAGCGCGCAGGGGACGGGCGTCTGGCTCCAGATGGACCTGGGCTCGGCGCAGACACTCACGGGCACCACCATCGCGTGGCACCGGGGCAACGAGCGCCAGAACCACTTCGTCGTCTCCACGTCCACCGACGGCGGCACCTTCACCCAGGCGTACGCGGGTGACAGCGCGCTCAACGCGTCCGCGCAGACGGTGGCGTTCTCCTCGCGCAGCGCGCGTTACGTGCGCATCACCGTCAATGGCAACACGGTGAACGACTGGAACTCCATCGCGGAGGCCCGTGCGTGCGCGGCCGCCGCGCCGCCGTCTTCCTCTGATTCAGGCCCCGTGCTGCCGCGCCTGCCGTACCTGCAGAGCGTGAAGCAGACCTCCGCCATCGTGGCCTTCCGCACCGCCAGCAGCTGCAACCCCACGGTGCGCTACGGCGAGGGCACAAGTCTCACGTCCTCCGTCAGCGCGGGCGTGTCCGGCACGCGCCACGCGGTGAAGCTGGATGGCCTGTCCGCGGGCCGCACCTACAGCTACGTGGTGGAGGCCTGCGGCAGCAAGACGGGCCTGCGCGGGTTCCAGACGTCCACGACGTCCTCGGCCACGAAGGCACACTTCACCGCGATGGGCGACTTCGGCACCGGCGGCAGCATGCAGGCGAAGGTGATGGCGGTGATGAACACGCCGCAGTGGCGCTCGGAGTTGCTGCTGGCCCTGGGCGACAACGCGTACCCGGACGGCACGGACGCGGAGTTCCAGGAGCACCTCTTCAAGCCCATGGCCGGGCTGCTGCGCGAAGTGCCCATGTTCGCCACGCCCGGCAACCACGAGTACGTGACGAACCAGGCGCAGCCCTACCTGGACAACATGTACCTGCCGGCCAACAACCCGCAGGGCACCGAGCGCTACTACTCGTTCGACTGGGGCCCGGTGCACTTCATCTCCCTGGACTCCAACTGCGCGGTGGGCCTGGCGTCCGCGGACCGGTGCACGCTCGCGGCGCAGAAGGCGTGGGCGGAGTCGGACCTGGCCGCGAACACGCGCCCGTGGACGGTGGCCTTCTTCCACCACCCGTCCTGGTCCAGCGGTGAGCACGGCTCGCAGCTCACCATGCGCCGCCAGTTCGGCCCGCTGTTCGAGAAGTACGGCGTGGACCTGGTGCTCACCGGTCATGACCACGACTACGAGCGCAGCAAGCCCATGTACGGAGACAACGTGGCCTCCAGCACCCAGCGCGGCATCCCGTACCTGGTGGTGGGCAGCGGCGGCGCCACGCTGCGTGCCTTCCCCACCAGCCAGCCCGCGTGGACCGCGCTGCGCGACAACCAGGCCTACGGCTTCCTGGACGTGACGGTGGACGGCGGCACGCTCACCGCGCGGCTGATCACCTCCAGCAACACCGTGCGCGACACGCTGACGCTCAGGAAGACGCTGGCCAAGGCTTCGGCCCGCGGTGTCCAGGCCAGCGCGCTGGAGGCGGATGAGGCCGCGGCGGAGGAGGCGCACGACACGCCCCCGGGCCCCACGGACGACCGCGCCGAGCCGACGTTGCGCGGCCCCGTGCCGCCCGCGGACACGCTGGAGTCCGTGGCCGACCCGGAAGAGCCGCTTCCGCAGTAGCCGCGAGGCCCGCCGGAGGGTAGGGAAGGGCGGAATGAACCGCCGGCGGGCCGGCACCCACAGAAGGGACACCATGCGCTACTTCGAGGACTTCCCCGTCGGCGAAATCATGGAGCGGGGGCCGTACGTGGTGACGCGCGAGGAGATCATCGCGTTCGCGCGCCAGTTCGACCCCCAGCCCTTCCACATCGACGAAGACGCCGCCGGCAAGAGCATCTACGGCGGCATCATCGCCAGCGGATGGCACACCGCCGCCATCTGCCACAAGCTCATGGTGGAGGGCCTGCTGGGCCAGGCCGCCGGCATGGGTTCGCCCGGCCTGGACGAGCTGCGCTGGAAGAAGCCGGTGCGCCCCGGTGACTCGCTGCGGATCCGCATCGAGACGCTGGAGGCGAGGCCCTCCGCGAGCAAGCCGGACCGCGGCGCGCTCAAGCTGCGCCTGGAGGTCGTGAACCAGAATGGCGAGGTGGTGATGACGGAGGTGGCCAACGCCCTCTTCGCCCGCCGCCCCCCGACCCCCTGACGGTTCAGTCCACCTGCACGGTGCAGTCCTCCAGCTCCAGCAGCAGGGGCTCCCGCATGGGGACCCGCCACGTCTCGCCAGGTGTTGAAGACGTGGTGCCCCCGGCGGTCGTGGTGCCCTCCACCACCGTCACGACGTAGCAGGGGTGGTGGCCGCCGCCCACGGTCACCTTCACGTGGTGGGGCGCCACGCCGGGCCGGTCCACCACGACGGTGTTGGTGGGGGCGCTCCCCACGGTGAGCCCCGGCCTCCAGACCTCGCGCCGGCCGCCGAGCAGCAGCTCCGGGGTGAGGTCCGGGACGCGCGACAGGTCCCAGTCGAAGAGGCAGGGCTCCAGGCTGGCCTCGCCCTCCATCCCGTCACTGAAGCGGACCCGGACGGTGAAGGGCGCGACACCGCGGGCTTCGAGAATCGTGGCGGCCATGGAGTGCGTGCCTTTTTCCGTTCCGGGGAACCCACACTTTGAGTTCCAGGGCTGACCTGGGTTACCAATACGCCCAAAGGAGAAGCCCATGTCCAACCCCAATGAGGTCGTTCCTCCTCCGGCGCCCAGCCGGCTGAAGCGCCCCGTGGAAGTGGTGCGCGCGGAGCTGCTGGCGGATGCCGACGTGCAGCAGCAGGCGGAGATGCTGAAGATCCCCGTCGCGCAGTACGTGGAGAAGATCCTCGACTACGCCATCCACCCGGACAAGCCGCCCCAGCTGGAGATCATCCCCGACGAGGAGCTCAAGGCGCGCGACCCGAAGATCGCCACGGTGGAGGAGATCGGCACCCACCTGCAGAAGATCATCGACGGAGAGGTCGTCATCAGCCCCGCCCAGCAGCGCGACGGCTTCAGCAGCGACAAGAGCCACGAGCAGCGCTACAGCGCCGCGCTGGGCTCCGCCAGCAAGCCCGGCCAGACCGTGGCGCCCAAGCCCGGTACCGCCGTGGATCCGGCGGAAGCCAAGAAGGGCCCCATCCGGGGCTGAGCCGCCCCGCCAAAGCCCCGGAATCCCGGGGCTTTTCAGTGCGAGGCTCGGATAATCCCGGAACCGGAAACTTCTCCGGCGTCCCTCCGAGAATCCCACTGTCAGTCTCACTTCGAGGGCCCGCGCGGCCCTCCACGAAAAGGATCAGACCATGGGTGGCATCGGCAAGGCTCTCGGCAAGGTGATGGACATCGTCAAGCCGTTCGTGACGATGGTGAACCCGCTCCTGGGCGCGGCGATGGGCTTCGCCAGCGGCCTGATGCAGGGCAAGAACCCCCTCCAGTCGCTGCTGGGTGCGGCCACCGACCTCATCCCGGGCGGCGGCGTGCTCAAGAACGCGCTGGGGACCTTCGCCAACTCCGGCCTGATGGACGGCGCGGGCGGCAACAGCCTGCTGTCCGGCGCGCTGAACCTGGCGACGGGCAAGAACAAGGTCACCGACATCATCGGCGACCTGTTCAAGTCCAACAAGAGCAACCCGCTCACCAACCTGGGCATGAACAACGCGGCCGAGCTCGCCGCGCAGCGCATGTCGACGTTCGTCTCCTAGTCCATGAAGCCCGTCCGCTTCGACTCCAAGGTCCACCACGAGCTGCTCAACCTGTGGCGCAAGCCGTGGGATGAGACGATGACGCCGGAGGCCCTGCCGGAATACGGCTTCGTGGTGCCGGACAAGGCGGCGGGCTTCCTGTACCGCACGGACAGCTCGGTGGCGTTGATTGAAGGCATCATCGCCGCGCCCGGGCTGACCAAGGAGGACCGCAACGAAGCGGTCAACGCCATCGTCGCCGCCGTCCGCGACGAGGCCCGGCGCCAGGGCTTCAAGCTGCTCCTGGGCTACTCGCAGCTGGACGCCATCAAGAACCGCGCGGAGCGCTTCGGCTTCATGCACGTGGGGCCCGGCTACCACATGGTGGCCCTGGACCTGACGAAGCCGGACCCGCCGGGACTCTGACGGACCCCGCATCACCGCCGCGATACACGACGGGCCCGAAGGGAGGATGTCCTCCTCCTTCCGGGCCCGCGGTGTTTCAGGCTCTTGCGCCCGCGGCCTTAAGCGGCGGTGCGGTGCAGGTAATCGATGAGGTCGATCTTCGTGACGATGGCGACGACGGTCTCTCCGTCCTTCACCACGGCCACGTTGTCGCGCGCGAAGATTTCGCGCAGCCGGTCGATGCTGGCGTCGGCGGACACGGCGCCCTGGAGCGGGGCGACGATGGGGTCGATGGCGTCCTGGAACTTCACCTTGTTGGCGACCAGGGCGTTGAGCAGGTCGTACTCGTGCACCATGCCCACGGCGCGCCCGTCGTCGGACACCACGGGCATCTGGCTGATGCCGTTGCTGCGCATGGTCTCCACCACGTGGTCCACGCGGTCACCGCGCTTGGCCGTCTTCAGGTCGCGGGGCTTCGCGCCGATGATGTCGCGCACCGTGCCGGCGCCCTTCTCCTGCATGAAGCCGTTGTCGCGCATCCACTCGTCGGAGTGGAACTTGCTGATGTAGCTGCTGCCGGAGTCTGGCAGGACGACCACGATGGTCTTCCCCTTGCCGACCTCCTTCGCCAGCTGCACCGCCACGTGCACCGCCGCACCGGACGAGCCGCCCGCGAAGATGCCCTCTTCACGCGCGAGGCGGCGCGCGGCGTTGAAGCACATGCGGTCATCCACCTGGCGCACGTCGTCCACGACCTTGAAGTCCATGGCGCCGCAGAGCATGTCCTCGCCAATGCCCTCGACCTTGTAGACGTGCGGCTCGGTGAGCTTGCCCGTCTTGAAGTAGCCCTCGTAGACGGAGCCTTCCGGATCCACGCCGACGTTCTTCAGGCCGGGGATCTTCTCCTTGAGGAACTTGCCGGCGCCGCTCATGGTGCCGCCGGTGCCCAGGCCGGAGACGAAGTAGTCAATCTTCCCGTCGGTCTGCTGGAAGATCTCCGGACCCGTCGTGTGGTAGTGCGCCTCGATGTTGTCCGGGTTGTGGTACTGGTTCAGCATGAACGCGCCCGGCGTCTCCTTGGCCAGTCGCTTGGACGTCTCGTAGTAGCTGCGCGGGTCCTCCGCCGGAACGTTCGTCGGCGTGACGACGACCTGGGCGCCCATGGCCTTCAGGCGGTTGATCTTCTCCAGGGACATCTTGTCCGGCATGGTGAAGATGCACTTGTAGCCCTTCACCGCCGCGGCCAGCGCCACGCCCATGCCGGTGTTGCCGGACGTGTTCTCCACGATGGTGCCGCCGGGCTTGAGCCGCCCCTCCCGCTCGGCCTTTTCGATGATGTAGAGCGCCATGCGGTCCTTGATGGACGCGCCGGGGTTCATGAACTCGCACTTCACGAGCACGGTGGCGTCGTTCGGACCGACGAGCTTGTTGAGCTTCACCAGCGGCGTGTGGCCAATGGCGGTGAGGATGTTCTGTTGGATGTCCATCGTGCGTGGCTTCCCGAAAAAAGTGAGGGTCGGGGCCTTATATGTGCTCCGCCCTGTCAGGGGGAACATGCCCGAAGGCGGGCCCCTTCCTGACGCAGGATGCCGCGAACGGGGATGCGTTGCCCTGGCCCTCGGGGGGCAGGCCTTCCTGGAGGGAGGGCTTGAGGTTCCTCGTCGCGTAGGCGACAGGGCAGGCGTCCGCCGGACGCGTGGCCCACGAGGGCTTTGACCCGCCGCGCCGTGCCTCCGATACTCGCGGGCGTCTTTTCCTTCCCCCTCTGGAGCACCCGCCCCCCATGGAACTTGAGGCCGCCCTTCGCGACCAGGTGGGACAGGCCATTGGCCGTCCCGTCCCCGATGCCCCCATCAAGAAGTTGAAGGGCGACGCGAGCAACCGCTCCTACTACCGCGTCGGCACGCCCCCGGAGAGCTGGGTGCTGATGGTGATGCCGCCGGACGCGACGAAGAAGAGCGAGGAGGCCACCAAGGGCGAGCCCCCGAAGGAGCTGCCCTTCGTCAACGTGCACCGCTACCTGGACCGCCTGGGCGTGCGCGTGCCGCGCATCCTCCGCTACGACGAGCCCGCGGGCATCATGGTGCTGGAGGACCTGAGCGACATCACCTTCGAGTCCGCGCTGGAAGGCGGCCGCCACAACCAGGCGCTCTACACGCGCGCGGTGGACCTGCTGGCGAAGCTGCGCGTGCAGGCGGAGAAGCAGCGCGACCCGGAGTGCCTGGCCTTCACGCGCGCCTTCGACGAGGACCTGTACGACTGGGAGCTGCACCACTTCCGCGAGTGGGGCCTGGAGGCCTGGAGCGGCAAGCTGCCCACGGACGCGGAGCGCGCGGAGCTGGACGCCACGTTCCGGGACATCGCGAAGCAGCTGGCCGCCGCGCCGCGAGGCTTCACGCATCGCGACTACCAGAGCCGCAACATCATGGTGAAGGAGGGCGAACTGGTGGTCATCGACTTCCAGGACGCGCTCCAGGGCCCGCGCCAGTACGACCTGGTGGCGCTGCTGCGCGACAGCTACGTGGAGCTGGACCGCGACTTCGTGGAGACGATGCTGGACCGCTACATCGCCACGTTCGGGCAGGAGAGCGGGGAGAAGATCGACGCGAAGGAGTTCAAGGCGTTCTTCGACCTGCTGACCATCCAGCGCAAGCTGAAGGACGCGGGGCGCTTCGAGTTCATCAACCGCGTGAAGGGCAACCCGGGCTTCCTCGTCTCCATCCCCGCGTCGCTGCGCTACGTGAAGGCCGCGTTCGCGCGCCGGCCGGAGCTGGCGGGGCTGCAGAAGCTGATTGCGAAGTACGTGCCCGAGCTGGCGGCCTGAAGACATGAAAGCGATGGTCCTCTGTGCGGGCCTGGGCACGCGCCTGCGCCCGCTCACGGAACGCTGGCCGAAGCCGGCCATGCCGTTCCTCGGGCAGCCGCTGTTGCGCTACCACCTGGCGGTGTTGAAGGCGGCGGGCGTGACGGAGGTGGGCATCAACACGCACCACCTGCCGGACACGATGGCGGCGGTGGCCCGCGCGGAGTGCGAGCGCGCGGGGCTGCCGCTGCACGTGGTGCACGAGCCCGTCATCCAGGGCACGGGCGGAGGCATCCGCGGCCTGCGGGACTTCCTCTCCGGAGATGACTTCCTCGTGTTCAACGGGGACATCCTCTTCCCGGTGGACCTGAAGCCCGTGGTCGCGGCGCACCGTGAGTCCGGCGCGGTGGCGACGATGGTGCTCTTGCCCATGCCGGAGGGGGAGAAGTACGCGGCGGTGGAGGCGGACGCGGGCGGGCAGGTGCGCCGCATCGCGGGTTACGGGCCGGGCGGAGAGGGCCTGCGTCCGTGGCACTTCACGGGCGTGCACGTGATGTCCCCCAGCGTGTTCGACTTCATGACGGCCGAAGGTCCCGAGGACATCAACCGCGAGGTCTACGTGCGGGTGATGCAGGCGGGGCTCCAGGTGCGTGGGCACGCGGTGGATGCGTACTGGTCCGACCTGGGCATGCCGTCTCGCTACCTGGCCACGGTGCGGGACGTGCTCGAAGGGCTCGTACCGTTGCAGGCGCTGGGGAAGGACTCACCGCTTCACGGGCTGAAGGCCGGGGCGGACGGAGCCTGGGTGCACCCGGAGGCCCGCGTCGAGGGGACGGTGCGTGGGCCCGCGTACGTGGGCGCGGGCAGCGTGGTGGACGCGGGAGCCACCGTGGGCCCGGGCGTGTCGGTGGGCCCGGGGGCGCGGGT
>NZ_RAWN01000201.1:0-16616 GCF_003668895.1 Corallococcus sp. AB045 | reverse complement strand
TCCTCAGGCCGCGCGACGTCCCCCCGGAGCCCGTCCATCATCCTGGCGCGCAGCGCCCCCCGGGACGTCACCGTCGAATGCGTGCGCGGCCTGAGGACCCGGCTCCAGCGGGCCATGAAGGAGGCGGGCAGCCACGTCGTCGCCGTCACCGGGACGAGCCCCGGCGCCGGGACGTCCTTCGTCACCCTCAACCTGGCGTGGGTGCTGGCGGAGACGGGCCAGCGCGTGCTGCTGGTGGACGCGAACCTGCGCGGCGGCTGGCTGCACCGGTGCTTCCGAGAGGCGCACCTCCCCGGTCTCCACGAGGTGCTGCGGGGCACCGCGACGCTGGAGCAGGCCCTGCTCCAGCAGGCCGCGCCCGGCCTGTCGTTCCTGGGCGCGGGCGCGCTGCCGCCGGACCCGGCGGAGCTCCTGGCCGGCGCGGCGTTCGACACCTTCGTGGCGCGCGTGGCGGCCGAGTACGACGTCGTCCTCTTCGACACGCCCTGCATCCTCGCGGTGACGGACGCGGCGCTCGTGGGCCGGCACGCGGGCGTGCGGCTCGCCGTGGTGCGCGCGGCGACCCAGTCCCTGCGCGAGGTGGCCACCGCGCTGCACCAACTGGAGCAGAGCGGCGTCCCGGCCCGGGGCGTGGTCCTCAACGGCGTGCCGCGCTCCCGGGCGGGCCGCGCGGTGAGCGGCGTCTACCAATACGAATACCCGTCCGCGAGCTGAAGACCCACCGGGAGATTTCATCGTGAGCTGGATGAGCTGCACAGGACTGGGCTTCATCGCGGCGCTCTACGTGCTCGCGGGCCGCTGGGGCTTCCACCGGCTGGGCCTCGCGGTCAACGAGGAGGTGGACACGAACCTGGTCCAGGAGCTGCGGCTCTGGATCGTCCTGTGCGGGGTGCTGCTTGGCTCCGTGGGGATGCTGCACCGCGCCCGGCGCGACGCGCGCCCCGGCGAGGCGCGCTTCGACCCGCCGCTCATCGCGGCCCTGCTGGGCTTCCTGGGCTACATGGGCGCCAGCATCGCCTGGACGCCCGACCCGCTCTTCTCCCTGACCAAGGTCGCCGACATCCTGCTGGTGGGGCTGATGTGCGTGGGCTTCGCGCTGGCCGCGCTCCGCCAGCCCGCGCCCCGGGTGCTGGACGCGTTCTGGGCCGCCGTCGTCGTGGCCACGGGGCTGCTCGCGCTCACCGCCGTCAAACAACTGCTGGCGGGCGGCGGGAGCGCGCGGCTGGCGGTGATGGGCGGCGGGCCCAACATCCTCGCGCGGCTCATGGGGCTGCTCGCCATCGGGGCGCTCTACTTCTGGTACTGGAGGGGCCAGGCGTGGCTGTGGATTCCGGTGGCCGCCACCGGCGTCGTGCTGGCGCTGCTCACGGGCTCGCGCGGCGGGTCCGCCGCCATCGTCGCGGGCATCACCACCTGCCTCGTGGTGGGGCGCGTGCCGCTGCGCCGGCTGCTGCTGCTGCTGCTGCTGGCGACCGCCGCCATCACCGCGGTGGCCCTGTTCTCCCCGCTGGGGGAGGCGCTGAGCAACTCCGTGCAGGAGCGCTTCCTGCGCCTCACCCTCAACTACGAGTCGGGGGCGGGCGGCGCCAGCGGCAAGGACAACACGGTGTACCTGTCCGGGCGGGAGATCCTCTACGCCAGGGCCCTCCAGCTGGGGAAGGACTACCCGGTGGCGGGGGCGGGGCTCGCGGCGTTCCCCGCGCTGCGCCTGGGCGTCTACCCGCACAACCTCTTCCTGGAGGTCTTCTGCGAGGGCGGTGTCGTGGGGCTGCTCCTGCTCGCGACCGTCATCGCCACCTTCGTGCGCTCGGCGCTCATGAGGCGCCAGGGCCTGGATGGCGCCACCGCGGGCGCGGCGGTGCTGGTGCTCCTGGGCAGCCAGGCCAGCGGCGACCTCTACGACAGCCGGGCCTTCTTCCTCTTGATGGTGATGGCCTCCGCGACCGCGGTCCCCGGGCGGAAGCCCGCGCAGTCGGGCCCTCCCCCTCCCCACACCCTTTCCCAACCCTCATTCACAGGAGCGGCCTGACATGCGCATCGTCTATCTGCATCAGTACTTCAACACCCCCACCATGCACGGGGGCACGCGCTCCTATGAGCTCGCGCGGCGCCTGGTCTCCATGGGCCACGAGGTCCACATGGTGACGTCCGACACCCGCACGGACGGCGGCACGGGCAGGGGCTGGCGCGAGTCCAACGAGAGCGGCATCCAGGTGCACTGGCTGCCGGTGCCCTACAGCAACGCCATGAGCTACGCGGAGCGCATCCGGGCCTTCAGCCACTTCGCGGTCAACTCCACGCGCCGCGCCGCGCAGCTGCCCGCGGACGTCTTCTTCGCCACCAGCACGCCGCTCACCATCGCGGTGCCGGGCATCGCCGCGTCGCGGTGGAACAAGCGGCCCATGGTCTTCGAGGTGCGTGATTTGTGGCCCGCCATCCCCATCGCGGTGGGCGCGCTCAAGAGCCGCTCCGCCATCCTGGCCGCGCAACTGCTGGAGAAGGCCGCGTACGCGGGCGCGGAGCACATCGTCGCGCTGTCGCCGGGCATGAAGGCGGGCGTGGAGGCGGCGGGCGTGCCGCCGGAGAAGATCACCATCATCCCCAACCTCTGCGACCCGGAGCGCTTCCAGGTGCCGGCGTCCACGGGCCAGGAACTCCGGCGGAAGTACCCGTGGCTGGGGGACCGTCCCATGGTGCTGTACGCGGGCACGCTGGGGCTGGTGAACGGCGTGGAGTACCTGGTGCGGGTGGCCGCGGAGATGCGGAGGCTGGACCCGGAGGTCCGCTTCGTCATCATGGGCAAGGGCCGCGAGGAGGCCCCGCTGCACGCGCTGGCGGAGCGGCTGGGCGTGAAGGGGGAGAACCTCTTCTTCCTGCCCAGCGTGCCCAAGGAGCAGGTGCCCGCGGTGCTGAGCGCTGCCACCATCGCCACGTCGCTGTTCACGGACGTGCCCGGCATGCAGGACAACTCCGCCAACAAGTTCTTCGACGCGCTCGCAGCGGGCCGTCCGCTGGCGCTCAACTACGGCGGCTGGCAGGCGGAGCTGCTGGACCGGGAGGCCTTTGGCCTCAGGCTGCCGCCCAAGGACATCCCCGCCGCGGCGGCCATGCTGGCCAAAAGGCTGCGCGACCCGCGCTGGCTCGAGGAGGCCGGCGCGCTGGCCGGGAAGCTGGGCCGGGAGCGCTACTCCGCGGACATCGCGGCGAAGCGCCTGTCGGAGGTATTGCAGCGCGCGGCGGCGGCCAGGTCATGACGGAGCGCTCGGTGGGGGGCAACTTCATCTGGTCGCTCTCCGCCGGGCTCATCTATGCCCTCGCGCAATGGGGCGTCCTGGTGGCCTTCGCGCGGCTGGCCACCATGGAGGAGGTGGGCCAGTTCGCGCTCGCCCTGGCCATCACCGCCCCGGTGCTGCTGATGTCGCGCATGCAGCTGCGCACGCTCCAGGCCACGGACGCGAAAAGCGCCTTCGGCTTCGAGCACTACCTGGGCCTGATGGTGCTCAACGTCGTCGCGGGCGTGGCGGTGTGCTGCGCCATCGCCACGGGGATGGCGGACTCCCTCCACGCGGGCTGGGTCATCGCGCTGGTGGCGCTGGCCAAGGGCTTCGAGGCGGTGAGCGAGGTCTTCTACGGCGCGCTCCAGAAGGTGGAGCGGCTGGGGCTCATCGCCCGGTCCACCATCGCCAAGAGCGTGCTGTCCGTGGTGCTGGTGCCGCTGGCGCTGTGGCTCACGCACAGCCCCATCGCCGGCGCGGCGGCCATGGCCTTCGCGTGGGCCATCGTCCTCTTCGTCTTCGACGCGCGGGCGCTCCAGCGCGAGTTCCCCGGCGTGCGCCCCTGGAGCACCCTCTGGCGCACGCCGTGGCGGAAGGAGGGAAAGCGGCTCAAGGCCCTCTTCCTCCTGTGCTGGGTGCTGGGCCTCACCGCGCTTCTAGCGGCGCTGAGGCCCAACATTCCCCGCTACCTGCTGGAGGTGCACGCAGGCCAGGCGGAGCTGGGCATGTACGCCGCGCTCGCGTACTTCGCCGCGCTGGGCGGCCGGGTGGTGCACTCGCTGGGGCAGGCGGTGAGCCCCCGGCTGGGGCGCTACCACGCGGCGGGGGAAGCGCGCCGTTACGGCAAGGCGCTGGCGGGCTTCACGGCGGCGTCCGCGGCGGTGGGCCTGTGCGCCATCGCCGGTTCGGCGCTGCTCGGCCGGTGGGCGCTGACGCTCTTCTACGGGGCCGCCTATGCCGGAAACCTCAAGTTGTTCGTCTGGCTGATGGCCGCCGCGGCCCTGGAGTACGTCTGCTTGAGCCTCGCGGTGGGCCTCACCGCGGCGCGCGAGCTCAAGGGCCAGGTGGTGCTGCTCGTCGTCTCCGTCGCCGTGGTCGCGCTGGGCAGCGCGGTGTGGGTGCCGCGCGTGGGCCCGGTGGGAGCCGCATGGGCCCTGGGGCTGGGGTGGGTGTCGGAACTCGCGTGCAGCGTCTGGCTGACCTTGCGCGTCTGGCGGCGGCTGACGGCCCCGGAGCCCGCGCAAGCACTCCGGACCATCCCCCCGGGCCCCGTGGATGCACGGGAGCCGACAGCAGCCTGGGTCCCAGGGGTCGTGGTGGAGGACCGGAAGGATTTCTAGCCTTTCCTGCTTCAAGGAGCGTCGTCCCCATGCAAAGACAGGCAGGAACCGGGCTGTTCCTCAAGCGGTGCATCGACGTGGTGGCGGCGGGAGTGGGATTGATATGTCTTTCCCCGGTGATGGCCGCCACGGGGCTGTTCGTCCGTCTGACCATGGGCGGCCCCGTCCTCTTCCGGCAGCGGCGCCCGGGGAAGCACGGCGAGCTGTTCACCGTCCTCAAGTTCCGCACGATGCTGGAGGCCACGGACGCGAACGGCCAGGAGCTGCCGGACGAGCAGCGCCTCACCTGGGCCGGGCGGCTCCTGCGCTCCACCAGCCTGGATGAGCTGCCGCAGCTGTGGAACGTGCTCCGGGGCGACATGAGCCTGGTGGGGCCCCGCCCGCTGCTCGTGGAGTACCTGCCGCGCTACTCCGCGGAGCAGGCGCGGCGCCACGACGTGCTGCCCGGCATCACCGGCTGGGCGCAGATCAACGGCCGCAACGCGCTCTCCTGGGAGGAGCGCTTCCGCCAGGACGTCTGGTACGTGGACCACTGGAGCCTGGCGCTGGACCTGAAGGTGCTGGCGCTGACGGTGGTGCGCGTGCTGCAGCGCCAGGGCATCTCCTTCGCGAGCGAGGCCACCATGCACAAGTTCATGGGCACCCCGCAGCCGGAGGCCAGGGTCGTGGCGCTCCGGCAGCAGGAGCCGGCCCAGGTCAGCCCGCCGTCCGCAGCCCCTGTTTCCGGGGAACGGCTCGGACCCCCTCCACCACCCGCTCGAGCTCCCGGCGCGTGAGGTTGGAGCCGGACGGCAGGCACAGGCCGTGGCGGAACAGGTCCTCCGCCACGCTGCCCCGCCGCCGCTCGAAGTTCGCGAAGACGGGCTGCAGGTGCATGGGCTTCCACACCGGCCGCGCCTCGATGTTGTCCCGCTCCAGCGCGACTCTCACCGCCTCCCGGTCCGCGCCGAACGCCTCCGGGTCGATGGTGATGGTCGTCAGCCAGCGCGTGTGACGGCCCCACGGGGCCTCCGGCATGAACTGGATGCCCGGCAGGTCCCGGAAGGCCTCCGCGTAGAAGGCGTGGTTCGCGCGGCGCGCGGCCACCCGGTCCTCCAGCACGTGCAGCTGCCCCCGGCCAATGGCGGCCAGCACGTTGCTCATCCGGTAGTTGTAGCCCACCTCCGAGTGCTGGTAGTGCGGCGCCGTGTCTCGCGCCTGCGTGGCCAGCTTGAGGGCGTGCTGCACCAATTCACCGTCCGCGGACACCAGCATCCCGCCGCCGGACGTGGTGAGGATCTTGTTGCCGTTGAACGAATAGATGCCCACGCGGCCCACGGTGCCGGGGGCCCGTCCCTTGTATGTGCTTCCCAGGGCCTCCGCCGCGTCCTCCACCACGGGCACGCCGTAGCGGTCGCAGGTGGCCATGAGGGGATCCAGGTCCGCGCTCTGGCCGTACAGGTGCACCACCACCACTGCGCGGGGCAGCCGGCCCAGGCGGGCCCGCATCGCCAGCTCCTCCTCCAGCAGCGCGGGGTCCATGTTCCAGGACGTGCGCTCACTGTCGATGAAGACGGGGCAGGCGCCCAGGTAGCGGATGGGATTCACCGACGCGGAGAAGGTGAGCGTGCTCACCAGCACGTCGTCGCCGGGCCCCACGCCCACCAGCTGGAGCGCCAGGTGGAGCGCGGCCGTCCCGGAGCTCAGCGCCAGCGCGTGCGGCGTGCCCACGCACCGGGCGAACTCCTCCTGGAAGGCATCGACGTGGGGGCCCAGGGGGGCAATCCAATTGCTTGCGAACGCGTCGTCGACGTAGCCGCGCTCGAGCGTGCCCATGTGGGGCGAGGACAAATAGATGCGGGAGGACATGCGAAAAGCTCCAGGCAAGACCGGGTCCACGGACCCCGGCATTGCCTGGAGCGTTCGCACACTCCCTCCTCCCGCGCGCTCGGGCGGGAGGAGGGTGTGTGTGTTCCGCATCGTGGAATTCGGACTAGAGCGCCGAACCCGCGCCCAGCAGCTTCGCGTTGAGCGCGCCGTTGCCGTAGTACTGGGTGTTCTGGCCCACGGAGTGGGTCTCCAGGCGCTGCTGGAGGGTGGCGTTGTAGCGGCCCAGCTTCATCAGGCCGTCATTGAACCAGCCCGTGCCGCTGCCCGTGCCGTCCACGTAGTTGGCGTACTTCTTGGCGGACGGCCAGATGACGTTGTTCAGGGTGACGACGAACTTGCGCATGTCCGCGTCCGTCCACTCCATGCCCGCGTCGTGGGCTTCCACGAGATAGGCCATCACGCCGTTGCCGTGCGCCACGTCCTGGCCCGGACGCTTCTTGGAGCCCCACTCGGCGGCCCAGAAGTACGCGTTGGCGTTCACCGGGCTGGTCATCAGCTGACCGCGCAGCGACGAGGTGTTGTTGGGCATGTCACGGTTGATGTTGTTGAAGACGGTCATGTACTGCGCCCGCTTCGTGGCGTCCGTCGTCATCTTCGACAGGTCCATGGCGATGTACGCCCAGTGCGACGCCATGTGCGTATTGACGCGGTAGAGGTAGCTGTTCGCGCCGCGCTTGTTCCACTTCTCGAACATGTTCCGTTCGGTGAACGCCAGCAGCTTGTCGTACTGGGTCTTATACGTGCTGTTGTTGTAGAGCGCGGGCGTCTCACGGATGGTGCGCAGCATGCGCGTCACGTAGCGCCAGCAGTAGCTCTCGAACAGGGGGACCTCCTGGCCCAGCGTGTCCGAGCGGGCCGAAGCCCAGCCCATGTAGCTGTCCTTGAACTGGCTCCGGGGCAGCGAAGAGGAGACCTTCGCGTTGTTGACCACGTTGTTCACATACAGCAGCGCCCGGTCCATGTACTGCGTCTTGCCGGTGGCGCGATACATCGCGGTGTTGCCGTCGATGCCGTAGGCCAGGTTGTAGAACTGCCAGCTGTCCAGCGACTTGCTCATGGGCAGGAAGCTGGAGGTGTGCTCCGAATTCCAGCGATTCAGGAACAGCGTCTCCCAGGCAGCGACGGTGCGCAGGCTGACAGCGGCCTGGGCGCTCGTGCCAAGGCTCTCCTCGATGGAGGAGGCAGGCGACTCCGCGGCGGCAGGGGCGTCCGCCTCCGGAGTGGTGGGCGCGGCCTCGGCCTCCGGCTCGGTGGGACCCACCGCGATCTGCTCTTCGGGGGAAGAGGGAGCGAGCGTGTCCGCGCCAGGGGCGGAGACTTCGGTGCTGCCCGGGGTGTTATCTCCGTTGGGACTGGCCGTGCTGGCACCGTCCTGCTCGGGTTGGGGGCCGCAAGCACCACCCACCAGCAGGGTCAGCGACAACAGGGACGACAGGGCACGACCAGAGTTGCGACGACGGGATTCCAACATCAGGGGGGTCCTGTGGGGTAGCTCCCGTCAACCGCCCGGTAGGCTACCCTGTTGTGGGAACGCCGGAGTGCGTTCACTGGACGCCAAAAGGCTTTGACGGCCCACGTAATTCCTTTGTGATTAGACAAAAATAAAATGATGACTGCCCGTGAGTCATCAGTCCAAGGCCCCATGGGCCTGTCCGCCTGAGCCGGTATGTGAGGTATCAGGGGTGGGGGATGTATGACGAGGACAGGGCAGGCGAGCGCCATGCTGGTTCCCGACGCGGGCGCCTCGGCGCTGTCAGGGCAGTACTTCCGCTCTGAGAACCACCTGCGCGCGGAGCAGGTCACCCATACGCTGGCGATTCAAGAGGCCGATACACGCAGGACGTTGCGAATCCCACTCATCGTGCGAGCGATTGAGGGGACTTCGTACCGAGACGCCATTTCTCCGTATGGGTTTCCAGGCGGCGTGACGGACGGATGGAGCGAGGTGCCAGCACATGCCGTGGATTGGCGAGGCACGAAACTGGTCAGCATCTTCGTGAGGGAGCGGGTCCAGGGACCGCATTGCTTCTCGGGTGGTACGGCGCGCAACGAGGTCTTTTTCGTGGACCCATGCCGCCCGCTCACACCGCGAGAGATGCACCGCCGGCACATGCGGCGAAACGTCCGGCTGGGGTTCGTGAGCACGGTGTGTGCGGCCCGGGACGCGCCCCCCGCGGAGCGCGCCGGATTTCGCGAGGTGTACCGGCAGACCATGGTCCGGGACCAGGCGTGCCGCCGGTACTTCTTCTCCGACGCGTACTTCGAGGAGCTGTTCGCGTCCCCGGAGTCCTGGCTCGCGACGACGCTCGCGCCGGATGGGACGGTCGCCTCCGCGGCCCTGGTCGTCCGCAGCGACGGCCTCTTGCACTATTACCTGGGCGGCACGGCGGATGCGCACCTGGCGCGCTCACCGGCGAAGAACGTCTTCGGCGAGATGAGCGCCCTGTGCGTGCGGCTGGGGCTTCCGCTCCACCTGGGGGGCGGGCTCTCGCCGGGGGACGGCCTGGAGGACTTCAAGCGCGGCTTCTCCAACGCCAGCGGCCGCATCCACACGCATGAAATCATCTGCGACGCGGCCGTGTACGCCGCGCTCGCGGAAGGCCACGCCGCCAGCGACTTCTTTCCGGCCTACCGCTCGCAGCCCCGCCCATGACGGAAAGCCCCGGCCTCCCACCCCGAAAGGGGCACGGGAGACCGGGGCTTTCCGTGGACGGCCGGGGCCGCGTGGGGTCAGGCGCTGACGTTCTGCTCCGCCGTGGACGGCTTCGCGGGGGCGAAGGCGGGCAACACCTTCGCCACCGTCCCCGGCATCTTCGACGGGGTGTACCCGGGGATGAGGTCCTGGAGGGCGCGCTTCACGTCGTGGGAGTCACCGGCGCGAGCCGCGCGGTCCAGGCGCTTGAGCTGGAGCTGGAAGTCCGCGGGCGGCGCGGGGCTGCGGGCCACCTTGATGCGGTTGCGCACCTGCTGGGTGAGCTCCTCCTCCTCGGACATGAGCACCTCCTCCAGCTTCTCGCCCGGACGCAGGCCCGTGTAGACGATGGAGATGTCCTTGTCCGGCACCAGGCCCGTCATGGTGATCATGTTCGCGGCCAGCTCCGCGATGCGGACCGGCTCGCCCATGTCCAGGATGCACAGCTCGCCGTAGCCGCCCAGGCCGGCCAGCACCACCAGGCCCACCGCCTCCGGGATGATCATGAAGTAGCGGGTGCAGTCCGGGTGGGTGACGGTGACGGGGCCGCCCGCCTGGATCTGCTGCTTGAAGAGCGGCACCACGCTGCCCGCGGACCCCAGCACGTTGCCGAAGCGGACGGCGCAGAAGGTGGTGCGCGACGTCGCGGCGATGTCGCGGATGACCATCTCCGCCAGCCGCTTGGAGGCGCCCATCACCGACGAGGGCTTCACCGCCTTGTCGGTGGAGATGAGGATGAAGCGCTCCGCCCCGCACGCGTCCGCCATGCGCGCCACGTTCTGCGTGCCGAAGACGTTGTTCTTGATGGCCTCCTCCGGCGCGTCCTCCATCAGGGGCACGTGCTTGTGCGCCGCCGCGTGGAAGACGTACTGCGGCGTGAACTCCTGGCCAATGCGCATCATCCGGTCCAGGTCGCGGATGTCCGCCACCACGGAGTGCACCGGCAGATGCGGGTAGCGCGACTGCAGCTGGCGCACCAGCAGGTAGAGCTCGTTCTCGTTGATGTCCACCACCACCAGCGACGCGGGCGAGTGCCCCGCGACCTGCCGGACGATTTCACTGCCGATGGAGCCCGCGCCGCCGGTGACGAGGATGCGGCGGCCCGTCACCAGCCGGTGCACCTCGTCGTGGTCGAACGAGATGGCGTCCCGGGGCAGCAGGTGCTCCGGGGACAGGTCATGCAGCATGGCGGCGGTGATCTTCTGGTCCAGGTAGGCGAACGAGGCCGGGATGATCTTGAAGCTGACACTCTGGTGACGGCACAGGCTCAGCAGGTGCCGGGTGCGCTCCGGGGACAGCCGGGGGATGGCGATGAGCACCTGCGTCACCCGGTGCTTCTTCATCAGCTCCGGCAGCGCGTCCAGCACGCCGAGCACCGGCTTGCCATTGAGGAACGTGCCCTGCTTGCCAGGGTCGTCATCCACCAGACCGATGACGTGCCACGGGCTGTTGCGGTCCCGCACCAGGTCGCGCAGGAGCAGGTCCCCGGCGCTGCCCGCGCCCACGATGAGCGTACGCTGGGAGCCCTGCGACTTCGCGCGCTGCCGGTCCAGGTACCACTGTCGAACCATGCGCGGGGCGAAGCGGTGGAAGCCCAGCAGCGTGGTGGTGACGAAGAACTCCAGCGCGACCACCTGCCCCGGCAGCGACTCCATGAAGAAGATGGAGCGCAGCAATTCGAACACGATGGTGCCCGCGAGGCTGGCCAGCTCCAGCCGGACCGCCTCGTGGATGCCGGAGCGGTGGAAGGACCAGCGGTGCAGGCCCAACCAGATGAGCGTCACCAGGCGCACCGCGACCAGGAGCGCCACGGCCCGGGGCAGGACCTCCTTGCAGGCCGGCGACAGCCCGTCCGCGAAGTGCAGCATCGTGGCGGCGACCAGCGAGCCGGCGATGAGGACCGCGTCCACGCCCAGCATCCGCAGCCAGCTGAAGCGGTGAGCCCTTCGCGGTGCATGCTCCGGGGTTTCCCGTGGCCCTGCGTCCAGGCTCATCGCTTCCAGGTTCTGACCGTGTTTCATCGATGTCTCCCCCTCCGGCCCGGCGTCCACGGAAAATCCGCCGTCCTCCCACCGCGTAATCAGGAAGACACGCTCTAGCTCGGAATCGCGGAAAGGTGGATGCGCGTCCAGTGCCATCACAGCCGTCCAGGAGTGCTGTCCGACCTGATTCCCGTGAACGTGCGCGCCAGCGAGCAGGCGCCCTGCCCCGCGGGGCCGGTACACGGACATCGCCGCGGTCTCCAGGCGCCGGGAGCCCACGGGCAACGGACCGGCCGCGGTGGCGCTTCAGCGATGTGACACCTCCCCCGGAGGAAGGGGCGGGCGCGGCCGGGGCGCGATGGTGGCGGCGCCGGGCTGACACTTCGCGAGTCTTGCTCCGCCGGAGCCCGCCCGCCACGCTTGGGCCATGACGACCGAATTCATCCTGCTCCGGCACGGGGAGACGGAGTGGAACGCCCTGGGGCGCCTGCAGGGGCACCTGAACAGCATGCTCAGCCGTGAGGGGCTGCGGCAGGCGGAGGCGCTCGCGGCGCGGCTGGCCACCCTTCCCTTCCAGGCCCTCTACTGCAGCGACCTGGACCGCGCGGTGCAGACGGCCTCGTGCATCGCGGCCAGGACGGGCCACGACGTCCAGCGGGACGCGCGCCTGCGGGAGCGCGGGCTGGGCGTGCTCGAAGGGCTGACGCGCGCGGAGGCCGGCCAGCGCCACCCGGCCGTCTTCGCCGCGTACGCGGAGGGCCACGCCGACTACGTGGTGCCCGAAGGGGAGAGCGCGTCCCAGCGCCTGCGGCTGGCGCTGCACTGCCTGGAGGAGCTGGGGGCGCGCCACCCGGGGGCCCGCGTCGTGGTGGTCACCCACGGCGGCCTGCTCAGCGCCCTGTTGCGCCACTGCCTGGGCATCCCTGCCGCCGCGCCGCGCGCCTTCTCCGTCCTCAACGCGGGTTGGAACCAGTTCGACCTCCATGAGGGGTCCTTGCGGATGGTGACCTGGGGGGACGTCAGCCACCTGCGCGCGCTCAGCCTGGACGACACCTGAAGCACCTGTGCCGGACGGGGCCTGGATGGACGTACAATGGCGCGCGCCATGCGCACGCCAACCGCTCCGGGGCTGGGACCGCCTGCTGTCTTCGTGGGCCGAGCCAACGAGGTACGGCGGCTGGGGGACATGCTGAGGCGCGTGCGCACGGGGGTCGTCTACGGACTGCCGGGCGCGGGCAAGTCCGCGCTGGTGGCGGCGGTGGCCGCGAAGCACCGGGGCCCCGTCGTGCACCGGCGCGTGCGTCCCGGGGACACGCTGGACACGGTGGTGGACGACGTGCGCCGCCTGCTGAGCGAAGCGCCCGTGGCCCAGGCCCTGTCGGACGCGTCCCGGCTGGAGGCGCTGGCGGGGGAATTGGAGGCGCGCCGCGCCCTGTGCGTGCTGGACGACCTGCACGTGCTCGGGCCGCCGGAGCGCGCGGCGCTGGTGGAGGACCTGGGAGGCCGGCTGAGGCATGGCACGCTGCTGGCCACCTCGCGCGAGTCGGTGCCCCGGCACGCGGCGAGTCCGGACCGGGTGGAGCTGCGGCTGGAGGGCCTGTCGCAGGAGGCCGCGCGGGAGCTGTGGCGGGAGCTGGACGCGCTCTACGGCGAGCGCGACGGCTTCGACGCGGCGTGGGGCCGCTCGCGGGGCCTGCCCTTCCTCCTGCGCCGCGCCCACGCGGGCGACACGGGCGGGGACGAACCGGTGCGAGCGGCGCTCGCGGCGCTGCCCCCGGACGAACGGCGGCTGGCCGCGATGCTGGCCTTGAGCCAGTTGCCGCTCACCGCGAGCACGCTGCGGCCGGTGCTGCCCGGCGACACGGCGGGCGAAACGCTGCGCCAGCTGGGCGCGAAGCTGCTGGTGGAGACGGACTCTCGGGGCCGGCACGGCGTGCACGACCTGGTGCGCGAGGCGATGGTGTCCCTGCTGTCGCCGGACGAAGCGCGCGCTGGCCACGAAGCGCTGCTGGAGGTCCTGGAGCGGGAGCCCCTTCCCGCCGTGGTCCGGGTGCGCGCGGTGTGCCGCCACCTCCAGGCGCTCGGCCGGCACGACGCGCGCGCGGCCTTCATCGTCGCGCAGGCGGAGGCCCTGGTGCGCCACGGCGCCGCGGACGAGCTCCTGGGCCTGCTGGACTCGCTGCCCGCCGCGCTGCGCACGCCCCAGGTGAAGCTGGCCCATGCACGCGCGCGGGTGCGGCTGCTCGATTTGCGCCGGGCCTATCCGGAGCTGTTGGCCCTGCGCGCCTCGCTGGAGGCCTCCGCGGGCGCGCCGGAGCCGGAGTCGAACGAAGCCCTGCGCGAGGGCGTGGGCGCCGTGCTGGTGCGGGTGGCCCTCTTCGCGCTGGAGCCGGAGGCCTGCGAACGCACGCTGGAGTCCATGCCGGTGCCGAGCAGCGCGGAGGTCTTCCTCCAGCAACTGCTGGCGTGGACCGCGCTGCGCTTCTTCCAGGGACGGCTGGACGAGTCCCTGGCGATGCTGGACAACGCCGCCGCCGCGACCGGGGACCGGCGCGTGCTGGGCTGGTGCGCCTACGCCCGCGCGCTGATGCTCTGGATTGAAGGCCGCGACAGTGAGCTGGCGGAGCCCCTGGCCCAATGCGTGTCATTGCTGGAGGACGCGCCGCTCGACTCGCGAGGCCCCCTGGTGGCGGCCATGTCCGCGGGCATCCTCAGCCGGCTGGGCCGCTTCACGGAGGCGGACGCCGCGCTCGCCAGCGCCCGGGAGCGCCTGGGCCAGCTGGGCGCGCCCCGGCTCGCGCTGGAGCTGGACTGCATCGCGGCGTGGGTGCGCGGAGAGTCAGGCCAGCGCAGGGCGGCGCTGGCGGCGCTGAGGGAGACGGAGGGCCGCGCGGAGAAGGCGGGCTACCTCTTCGTGCGGCTGCTCTGCCGCGTGGGCTCGGGCCGCATGCTGCTGGAGCTGGGCCGGCGCGCGGAAGGAAGGGCCCAACTGGACGCGGTGGAAGAAGAGGTCCGGGCGCGCGGCGTGGTGGGGCTGATGCGGGCCGCCCGGGTGGCGCGCACGCTGGACGTGCCGGGGCCGGATGCACCGCCCGTCACCGTGGAGCCCCGCGAGGTGCGCCCCGGCATCGCCGCCCGCCAGCGCGCCCTGGCCGCCCTGGCCGCCGCACGGAGCGCGGACGCCCCGCGCGCCACTGCGCTGCTCAACGCGTTGGAGCCCCTGACCCGCGGTGACGACTTCGCGCTGGAGCGCACGCTGGGGCACCTGGCCCGCGCCACGCTCCACCGGCACGCGGGCCGCGCCCGTGAGGCGGCACAGTCCCTGGAGGACGCCACGCGCGACGGGGCCGAGGGCGGAGTGGACCCCGAGCTGATGGCGGAGCTGACCCGGCCGCTCGCATCCACCGCGGAGGCCGCCTCCCTCCCGGAAGCACCCGCGCCGGAGGCGGTGGTGCTGGACGCCCGCCGTCACGAACTGCGGGCCCCGGGGAAGACCGTCTCCCTGGAGCGCAGAGCCCTGCCGCGGAGGCTGCTCTACGCCCTGGCCCGCCAGCCGGGCCGCATCCTGGCCAAGGAGGACTGCGTGCGCGCCATGTGGAACGCGGACTACGACCCGCGCCTGCATGACAACGCCTTGCGCGTCCACGTGAGCCACGTGCGAGACATGCTGGAGGGCACCGGCACCCGCGTGGTCTTCGAGGACCCCGGCTACCGCCTGGAGGTGTCTCCGGGCTTCACCTTCGTCGCGGAGTAGACCTCCGGCGCGGGGGCGCGTGTCACATGTGACACGCTGTAGCAGTCACGCCAACCCCATCACAGTAGTTATCCAGTTACGATAAATCGTCGGCCAGGGTGTTTACAACGAGTCCTGGATTCCTCCAGAATCCCGCCGCCTCATAAATTCCAATTAAAACGGGGTTCACATGATTTCGGCTCAGATGGTGCGTCGCTGGACTGCGGCCAGCGCGGTGTCGCTGCTGGTCGTCGGTTGCGGTCCCCAGACCACGGAAGAGAAGCAGACGCAGCCGGAGACGCCGGCTCCCGCCGCCACCACCCAGGAGATCGTCGGCGGCACGGCGACCACCATCGCGGTGAACCCCTGGCAGGTGTCGCTGCAGAGCAGCGGCGGCAGCCACTTCTGCGGCGGCTCCATCATCAACGAGAGCTGGATCCTCACCGCGCAGCACTGCGTGAACTCGGGCGGCTCCATCTCCAAGCCGGGCCGCATCGTGGCGGGCATCACCAACCGCACCTCCACCACGGGCGGGCAGATCCGCACCGTGTCCCAGGTGGTCGTGTACCCGGGCTACGTGGACGCGAACATCGGCAAGGACGCGGCGCTCCTCAAGCTGTCCTCGCCGCTGGACCTGAGCGGCGCGAACGCGAAGGCCATCCCGCTGGTCACGGCGGCGGACGAGGCGTCGGGCGTGGGCGGCGTCGGCGCCGTGGCGCGCGTCACGGGCTGGGGCACGCTGTCCAGCGGCTCCTCCTCGCTGCCGTCCACGCTCCAGACGGTGGACGTGAACATCATCAGCAACGCCGCCGCGCAGGCAGACTACCAGGGCGAAGAGGTCATCACCGCGGACCAGCTGGGCGCCAAGGCCCCGGGCAAGGACTCCTGCCAGGGTGACAGCGGCGGCCCCCTCACCGTCCTCAAGGGCAGCAACCGCGTGCTCGCGGGCATCGTGAGCTGGGGCTACGGCTGCGCCGACGCGGCGTACGCGGGCATGTACGGCCGCGTCTCGTTCTTCGAGAGCTGGATCACCAGCACCATCAACGCCCCGCAGCAGCCGACGCAGACGCTGCTGAACCAGACCGGCATCTCCGGCGCGGCCAGCTCCTTCAAGCACTACGCCATCACCGTCCCCGCGGGCGCCACCACCCTGACGGTGGAGCAGTCCGGCGGCACGGGTGACGCGGACCTCTACGTGCGCCAGGGCTCGCAGCCCACGACGACGGCGTACAACTGCCGCCCGTACCTCAGCGGCAACGCGGAGTCCTGCACCATCACCGCCCCCGCGGCCGGCACCTGGTACGTCTCCGTGCGCGGCTACTCCGCGTACACGGGCGTCGCCCTGAAGGCCACGGTGCCGTAGCCGTCGCCTGACACCGGCGTGAGCGCGCAAAGCCCTCTTCCTCCCTTCGCGGAGGGAGGGGGCTTTCGTGTTTCAGCCACCTCGTGTGCGCGGAGTGCTACACCCGGTGTCATGGCCCGGCCCAGAGCTTCGCGCTGTCCCCACTGCAACGCGCCCTTCACGCCCCAGACAGCCAAGACACACTACGTCTGCGGCTACTGCGGCCACGCCTTCGACCTGGATGGCCCGCTTCCGGTGCAGCCCCGCCCGCGCGCGCCGCCGCCCCCCGCCCAGGCGAACCGGCATGTCCTGCCGATGCTCGCGGGCGTCGCGGTGATGGTCCTGATGGGGGTCATGGGCGCGGTGTTCGCCTTGGCTTCGGG